>JAADHD010000095.1 GCA_013152075.1 Verrucomicrobiota bacterium
ATCAAACATTACGGCGGCGACCCGGCGAACTTCCTTGATGTGGGTGGTGGCGCGACGGAAGAGCAAGTGCGCGAAGCCTTTCGTATTCTTGCCGGTGACCCCAAAGTGAAAGCCATTTTGGTGAATATTTTTGGCGGCATTATGCAATGCGATGTGATTGCCCAGGGCATCATCAACGCCGCCAGCGAAATCGAAATCAACATGCCGCTGATCGTTCGCCTTGAAGGCACCAATGTCGAACAGGGACGTAAACTGCTTGAAGAATCAGGCATCAACCTCACCACTGCGAGCGATCTCGGAGACGCCGCGAAAAAAGCCGTCGAAGCGGCCGCTTAAATATTTCATTTTATTATCATGTCCGTTCTGGTCAACAACGATACACGCCTCCTGGTTCAGGGGATCACAGGAAACTCCGGTGCAACTCATACACGTGGTTGCCTCGAATATGGCACCAATGTAGTCGCCGGTGTCACACCCGGTCGCGGAGGTCAAAGCTTTGACGACAAGGTGCCAGTCTTCGACACCGTTGAGGAAGCTCGTGAGGAAACCGGCTGCAACGCCACGATGATCTTTGTGCCTCCCGCTTTTGCGGCGGACTCGATCATGGAAGCTGTCGACGCCGGCATCGAGCTGGTGATCGCCATCACTGAAGGTATTCCGGTCGCGGACATGATGCGGGTGAAAGCCAAACTCGCTCACAGTGACAGCATTTTGATCGGCCCCAACTGTCCCGGCATCATTACTCCCGGACAATGCAAGATTGGCATCATGCCTGGCTACATTCACACCCCCGGAGACATCGGGGTGATTTCCCGTTCGGGCACTCTGACTTACGAAGCCGTATGGCAACTCACGGAAGCCGGTCACGGACAGAGCACCTGCATCGGCATCGGCGGAGATCCGATCCACGGCATGACTCACCTCGAAGCCGCTCGACTTTTTACCGAAGACCCTGACACTCGCGCTTTCATCCTGATCGGAGAGATCGGCGGAAGCGAAGAGGAAGAAGCTGCCGCTTGGATCAAGGACAACTGCGACAAGCCGGTTGCCGCCTTTATTGCTGGCGCCACCGCGCCTCCAGGACGCCGTATGGGTCACGCCGGTGCGATTATTTCCGGTGGAAAAGGCACGGCGGCAGCAAAACAGGAAGCTCTTCGCGACGCAGGCATCGTGCTGGCAGACACTCCGTCCGAAATGGGAGCGGCCTTGATCAAAGCCCTGGGATAATGCTCCCAGTTGAAAAAGCTCGCAGATAATTCTATTATTAAGACAATGTCAGACAAACCAGAATACGCCAAAGGACTCGAGGGAGTCATCGCCAACGAATCAAAGCTCAGCGATGTGCAGGGCCAGGCGGGAATTCTGCGTTACCTCGGCTACAATATCGACGATCTGGTCGAGCAAACTACTTTCGAAGAAGTTGTTCACCTACTGCATCGCGGCAAATTGCCGAACGAAGCAGAGCTGGCTGACCTGACCGGCACTTTGCGCTCTCTTAGATCTCTGCCTGAGTCCGTTATCGATTTCATCAAGTCCGCACCCAAAGACGCCGGCCCGATGGACGTAGTGCGAACCGGTGTCAGCATGCTTGGCCTGCATGATACTCGCGGAAACGACCAGGACCGCAAGCTCAACGAAGAACGCTCGCTGGCCATCATCGCCAAAATTCCACTGATCGTAGCCTACTTCCACCGCGCTAGACAGGGTTTGGATCTTCCCGAAACACGCACCGACTTATCTGAAGCCGGACATTTCCTATACCTCATCACCGGTGAAGAGCCCGGCAAAGAAGCTACCAAAACTCTCGACGTGGCTTACATCATTCACGCCGACCACGGCATGAACGCCTCGACCTTTTCAGCACGGGTGACCATCGCAACTCTTAGCGACATCTACTCCGCCATCACTTCTGCCATCGGAACCCTCAAGGGCCCTCTACACGGCGGAGCCAACGAAGGCGTGATCACGATGTTACAGGAAATCGGCGAGCCTGATAAGGTGGACGCCTGGGTTCAGGACAAGCTGGCCAAAAAAGAAAAAATCATGGGCATCGGCCACCGTATCTACAAGGTGCTCGATCCGCGCGCTCCACATTTGCGCAGAATGGCAGCCAAACTCACCGAGGAACTCGGCGAGAGCAAATGGCTCGTCATGTCAGAGCGCATCGCGGAAATCATGCGCAACGAAAAAGGCCTCGAAGCCAATGTCGATTTTTATTCAGCGACCGTTTATTATTCGCTGGAAATTCCCACTGACCTGTTCACTCCGATTTTTGCGATTTCACGCGCGGCCGGATGGACAGCCCAAGTTCTTGAGCAACTGGACGACAGCCGTCTCTACCGACCCCTGACTCTTTACACAGGGCCGACCGAAGATGTGCCGATCCCTCCAATGAGCGAGCGATAAAGCGCTTCGCGCAATACACGCAAATTACCCATGGTGCATTCCCGCTCCGCGTGAAACGATGTATTAACCCCCGCTCGCTTGACGGGCGGAAGTGAAGATGGAACCTTTGTTCAGATCTACATTTCACCGACTTAACCCCTCGTCTCCCCCTTTGTTATCATGATGTCTGAATGGCTGCCCAATCCGGAAACGCATGCATGGTCTTTAACCCAGGCCTCCGTCATGTTTTTTGCCCTGATGATCGGCCATGCCCTGGCTGATTTCCCCCTGCAGGGTGAATTTCTATCGATCACTAAAAACCGAAAATTTCAACCTCCTGCTGGTGGCAAATATCCCGTCACCCCAAGACTTTGGATTTATTGCCTTACAGTGCACTCCCTGATCCAGGCCGGCGCTGTCTGGATCGTCACCACCAGTCCACTACTCGGGTTCATCGAGTTCATCGTGCACTGGTTAATCGATTTTGTGAAATGCGAAGGCGGCACCGGATTTGAATTCGATCAGTGGTTACACATCGGCACCAAAGCGGTCTACATTATTTTGATCTGGCAGGGGCTGACCAGCTTCTCTTGAGCCTGCTGTGAAAATCAGCCTTGCCTCCTTGTAATTTGCTCAGGACTGACCGATTAGTTTGCCAATGAAACGGTCGAATGTCTGCAATATCTGGCTAAGGAGAAGGGAGCTTTCCCTTGTCGCAACAGTCGCTATGGGCCTTATCTCCCTCCCTTACCCTGGATACTCCCAGGAAGCCCCAGCCAAAACACCTACGCAGGACGCTCCCGCAAAAGC
>JAADHD010000446.1 GCA_013152075.1 Verrucomicrobiota bacterium
ACCCATTTCTTTTGCTGTCCTGAGAACCATGAAACAAGCCTATCATGTAAGAATGCGAACGCATCCTTATATACTTCTCCGGACTCCCCAGGTGTAAGAGGTTGTTCAATATTCGATATTCATCCCCTCATCATTCCTCTGTTCGATATTGGATATTCCCACCCACCGCAACATTCAATTCGTCCAATACATTACCGATCGGTAATATATAATTGAAATTCTCTAATATATCCTGTATCATTACCGGACGGTAATAAAAAAATGAGAATACCATGGAAGCAAAAGACATTGGCAGAATAATCCAGCAAACTCGGAAAGAGCTCAAACTCAATCAATCCGATCTGGCTCTGACATCGGGAACCGCAACGCGCTTTATTTCTGATCTTGAAAACGGTAAACCCAGTTGTCATCTGGGCAAGACCTTGTCTGTCCTGAATGCCCTCGGTGTCCGTTTAGACTTAATCCCTCCAGCCAAAAGGAATGACTAATGAGCAAGCATCTTAGCGTTTACCTCTACGATTCCCTTGTCGGACAGCTTGAGCAGGACAAACACGGGCGGATATCCTTTGTCTATTGTCAAACTTGGCTGGAAGCGGCACCAAATATCTTCCACATCAAGTGCGCCTTCAACACTGGCTGGACTTGTGGAATGAAGGCGGATTTTCCGAAAGCGCTGCCCGCAAACGAACCCTGCGATTTGCGAACAAGATAAGCCAAATTCTTTCGGCATCACCGCCAGCAAACCCTATTGCGCAAAAAATCTCCGCCGCCACTTCGTTACGAGCCAGTCGCTTAAGTTCTACCCTTGCCTAGCCCGCATATCCACCATATTATATCATATATAAATCCTTGAAAGGTTATTAGATTTATATATAATTCATTATATGAAATCTGCAGTAACGGATATCATGCCCCTCCAGGTACGACGTTCACTTACCAAATTTGGTGCCGACCTATCCATTGCCCGCCGCAAACGAAGGCTGAGCGTCGCAATGATGTGCGAACGACTCGGCGTCTCCAAATCCACCTGGCAACGAATGGAAAAAGGAGACCCAACCGTATCAATGGGAGCCTATGTCCAAGCACTCTTTGTCCTAGGCTTTGGCACTCCCCTAGCTGAATTGATTGACCAGCGCAACGATGAGCAAGGACTTCTCTTGGAAGTCGAGCACCTCCCGAAACGCATCGCCCCACCACGACAAAAGAAAAAACAATGAAACGAAACATTCAAGTATTTCTGGACGACGAAAAGAAAAACTTGGGAGAACTGCGCTGCGACCGCCAGGGGCAGCGGGAGAACGCAGCCTTTGCCTATTCCCATGACTGGCTCGAAAACAACAACCGATTTTCCATCGACCCCGCCTTGCCATTGGTGAGCGGATTTCAATTCCACGCGCGGCGTGGCAAAGGCCCTCTGTTTCATGGTGCTATCGCAGACACCGAGCCCGATGGTTGGGGTCGAAAAGTGATCCTTCGAAACCACGCGAAACGCAGGAAAACGACCAAAGACCAAGAGGCAAAACCCTTGGCAAGTCCATTAGGGGAACTCGACTTTCTATTGGCTGTGGATGATGAAAGCCGTATGGGAGCTTTGCGTTTTTGTGACGAACACGGGGTCTTTCAAGCCTCATCATGGGAAGGCGAACGGCGCACTCCCCCCCCCACTGATAGAACTCCATCAGCTTTTCTCCTCTTCCCGTGCTATTGAAACCAATACCGAAACCGCTCAGGATCTCGCTTATTTGCAAGGCCGAGGAACGTCCCTTGGTGGGCTGCGCCCGAAATGCTCGATTCGCGACGAAGACGGCTCTCTTGCCATTGGGAAATTTCCAAGTGCCTCAGATGAACGGGCAGTGACCAAAGCAGAAGTTCTCGCGCTTACCCTGGCAAAACAGGCGGGCATTCAAGCTGCCGACGCACGCATCGTGATGAGTGAACAAATCCCGATAGCAGTGATCAAGCGCTTTGATCGAACATCAACAGGGGCCCGCATTCCCTACCTCTCCGCCGCATCACTTTTGGGAGCGGTACGCGATGACCCAACCGATCATTCCTACACCGAAATAGTTGATGCTCTACGCATCCATGGACACGACGTTCAAGCGGATATCGAAGAGCTCTATCGCCGCATCGCTTTCTCCATACTAATCAATAATGTGGATGACCACCTACACAACCACGGCTTTTTGCATGTAAGGCATGGACAATGGCGACTAGCTCCCGCCTTTGACATAAACCCCTTCCCCCATCGCGCACGAGAATTAAAAACCTGGATTTCAGATGATGCGGGCCCCGAAAGCTCCCTTGATGCCCTGCAAGCAGTGGCACTCTACTTCCAGATCAACAAACCACTAAGCGATACGATCATTGCTGAAGTAACTTCAGCCGTGAAAAATTGGCGGCAAGTGGGTTCAGAAATGGGGATGAGTAAAACTGAACTTGATGCGTTTACCGAAGCTTTTGAGGTGAACTGATAAGGCTCAAGATCGAACAAGTTGACCCGCCACATGATTGCCAGCTCGTGTATGAGTAAACATCTAAACGATATTCAAAATCCTAACCACTCACTCAATCAGCTGCTCGTGCAAATCAAAATCACATTTCATCAAAAGACAAAGCCAGCCAAGCCCTTGCAAACTTAAGCCGCTTCAATCGCTCATTCATTTTCTGAGGGCTCTATGTCAAAACGCCGAAAGCACGCAATGAACCCTGGCGCAAAATCCTCCGGGCGTTTCGCTATCCACTCCCGCACAAGCCTTAGCGGGAAATAAGCCCCACAGGCTACCTCCCGCCCATGTGTGCGGATTTTTCCCACTACCTGGCAGCTGTAAAGTCTGACAAATTCCCATCCCGTTTCCTCGCAGGCCTCGATCCGGGCTAATTCGCAAAAACCACTTTCTCCCTCTGCTGCTTTGGGACTCACCATCAATTCCTCAAACAATTCCCTCTTGGCCGCCGCTTCATAGTCCTCCCCTGCATCGAGATGCCCTGCCGAACTTGAATCCCACTGCCCCGCATGACGGTCTTTCAAATCCGAGCGCTGCTGCAAATACAAATCCCCCGCCTTGTTCTGCACAAAAATATGCACCGCTCGGTGACGCCAGTCTTTTTCGTGAACTTCCGCCCTCGGGGCTTGCTTAACCACCTCATCATTCTCATCCACCACATCAAAAATCTCCCCACTGCTGTCCTCCGGCAAATCGAGAACCGGATGATCATCCAACTCATTCGACACTTCAATCCACTGCTCCAACGTCAACTCTTCCGCTCTCGCCGTTTCGCTGACCTCGAGTTCTGCTGCCAATTTGTTCCAGGCCTCTGAATTCAAACTTAGATTTTTTTTCAATAACTTCCTGCGCTGGGCAAAACCGCGATTGGTCACATCATCAAACTTGCGTTTACAAAAATGCACCAAAGCTCCCGGAAGCTGGGGTGTCAGCACAATGATCGACGAGTCCACTTTTGGACGTGGATAAAACAATTCCGGTCCAGCGGTTTTCACCAATTCAACATCCCACTCAGACTGCATCCGCAAACCCAGCTTCCCGTAAGCTTTGGTACTTGGAACGGCCACAATGCGTTCCGCCACCTCCTTCTGTAACATCAACACCGCTCGTGACACCGGAGTGGGTTGCTCCAAAAAATTCCGCATGATCGGTGTCGCTGTCGAATAGGGTAGATTACCGATCAACTTGATTGGGCCTTCAACGAACAGCGGGCGTTTATCAAACTCGATTGCATCTTCATTTCGCACCTCCACCTGATCAGTCACGTCGGCAAACTCCTCACGCAGATACTCCGCTAGTCGCTGGTCTTTCTCGATCAGAATCAGCTTGCGACATCGACCAATCAAATGCCGGCTCAGCGCTCCCGTGCCTGGACCGATCTCGACAATCACATCCTCCGGCTGCGGATCGAGCTGATCCACAATCCACTTTGAAAACGCATCATCGATCAGGAAATTCTGTCCCAGCTGCCGACTCGGCACCACATCGATGCCGGAAAGCAATTTCCGTATCCCCCCCTCACTCATGACAGCGCATCCAACAATTTATCCACATGCTCGTCAGGTTTCACTTTCGGAAAAACCGCGCTCACCTTTCCTTTTTCATCGATCACAAAAGTTGTGCGCTCGGTTCCCATGTACTCCCGACCATAAAGTTTTTTCTGCACCCACACCCCGTAAGCCTCCACGATCTCCTTCGATTCATCACTGATCAGTGGAAAGGGCAATTCATACTTATCGATAAACTTGCGGTGACGTTTCACCGGATCAATACTCACCCCGAATACTTTCGCCTTTTTAGAAATTTTCTTCCACGAATCCCTCAATCCGCAGGCCTGCTTGGTGCATCCCGGCGTATCGTCCTTGGGGTAAAAATACAACACCACCTTTCCGCCACGCAGCTCACCCAACGAAACCTGTGTTTCATCCTCATACTCTCCACCCACTACAGGCACAGTAAAATCCGGGGCCTTATCGCCCACTTTAACTTGCTCAGACATTTCCCCCACATTACCCTTATATTGAAGCCCTTCAGCAACTAATTCCCAACAAATCCCTAATTCCTAATTCTTAATTGCCTCCGGCTGCCTCGTTCCTAATTCTTAATTCTTAATTCTTAATTCCTAATTCCTAATTCCTAAGTGACCACTCCCAACAAAATCACCATCACCCGGATCTGCCTGATTCCAGTGTTTGTGACTTTTTCCATTCTGTATGGCGCTGGCGTCCAGTCGGGTGAGCCCAATCTGAATCTCCGCATCGCCGCGCTTGTCACTTTTGCCATCGCCGCTTTAAGCGACGGTCTCGACGGA
>JAADHD010000114.1 GCA_013152075.1 Verrucomicrobiota bacterium
ATTAGGAATTAGGAATTAAGAATTAAGAATTAAGAATTAGGAGCCGGAGCGAAGTGGAGACAGGCGGAGTCAATTAGGAATTAGGAATGAACAAGAACCGTTGGGGGGCTCAAATCTTTTTCCGAGGGCGTTTTCTTTTTGTTTTTTGGGGGAGGTTGTTCAGCATCATGGCTGCTTTGATTTCGACATCGTCGAGGAGTTTCCATTTTCCGGGCATCAGATCGTAGGCCATGAGATTGCCGATGCGGATACGTTCGAGATTTTTCACCCGGTAGCCGATGTTGTCGAACATATTGCGGATTTGCCTTTTGTATCCCTGGGTCAGGATGACACTGACCCGTCGTTTGCTGAGCGGCTTGACGCTGACGGCTTTAGCCAGTCCATCTTCCAGTTTGATTCCCCGTTTCATGCGATCGATGTGATCGTGATCGAAGGTCTGGTTCAGGGTGACGTGATATTCCTTTTCGATTTTGTGTTTCGGGTGAGAAAGGAGTTCGGACAGCTCGCTGGCATTGCTGAGCAGGATGAGGCCGTGGCTGTCCAGATCGAGGCGACCGATGTGGGGCAGGTGATGAAAGGAGGGCGGCAGTAAATTGTAAATGGTATCGCGCCCCTGGGGGTCGCCGCGAGAGCTTAAGAAACCTTTGGGTTTGTTGAGCAGGATGGTGGTTTCACGCGCCTGTTGGAGCATCATGCCATTGTGCCGAACCGAGTCGCCGGGCACGATTCGGGTGGCGAGGTTTTTGCAAAGCTTGCCGTTGACCTGGATTTGCCCCGCCTCGATGAGGTTTTCGCAACCGCGGCGCGATCCGAGGCCGCAGGAAGCGAGGAATTTATTCAGGCGGACACCTTCATCCGATTTCGATGGTTGGGAAGGCATGGGAAACCAGTTACCATTCGGCCACTGCCTGAGGAGGCGGGCGCGTCTATATGAACCAGAACGCTTAAGCGTCGGGCTTTGTTTTTGGCAAACCGAGGGGGCTGGTGCCCTCTTTCCATTCTCCACGAGTACGAAGCAGTTTGATCCGCTCGAAACGTTTCAACACTTTCAACACAGAGCGTTTTGAACCGACGTTTTTTGAAAGTTTAAGACTGGGATGTTGAGACATGGCGTCGTAAATTGAGTTTTTATTGCTTCCTCTTTCCGAGGGCGGCGAAATTACGCGTGGAGTGGGGGAAATGCAAGTCCCACCTTTATTTTTCCTTACGGTAGAGGGATTTGATGTCCTCGAGGATCAAATAGTTGATAGGAACAAGGAAAAGAGTGATCAAAGTGGCGAAAAGGATGCCGTATCCGAGGCTGATCGCCATGGGGATGAGAATTTGGGACTGGGTGCTTTTCAGCTGTAGCAGGGGGTAAAGGCCGGCGAAGGTGGTGAGCGAGGTGAGCAGAATGGGGCGAAAGCGGGAGGCCCCGGCGATGTGGACGGCTTCGAACACCGAGAGGCCCTCCTGTTTGACCTTGCGATTGATGAAATCAACTAGCACCAGGCTGTCGTTGACCACCACGCCGGAGAGGGCAAGCATGCCAAATTCGCTGAGTTTGCTCAGGTTGTGTCCTTCGATCAGATGCCCGAGTACGGCACCGATCAAGCCGAAGGGAATGACTGACATGACGATCAGAGGCTGCACGTAGGACCGGAAGGGAATGGCGAGCAAGGCGTAGATGCCGAATACGATTAGAAAAATGCCGGCAATCATGGCTGAATTGGCTTCGCGTTCGTCGCGAGCTTCACCCTCGAAGCTGTAACGCATGCCGGGATAGTCACGGATGAGGGTTTGCATGAATTCACTGAGATTCTCGCGTATCGAATCGAGGTCGGCGGTTTCCTTGTCAGCATCAGCGCGGATATTCAAAGCGCGGTGGCGGTCAATGCGTTGGATGCGGGGAAAACTGCGGCCAATGGTGGCATCCGCGACGGTGGTGAAGGGGACTTCTTCTCCGGTGGCGGTGCGAATGCGCATGCTGTCGAGACTGGCGAGAGAGCGGCGGGCGTTTTCCGGGTAGCGCATCATCACCCGGACTTCGTCACGTCCGCGTTGCAGACGCTGGATTTCCTCTCCATAAAAAGCCTGTCTGACCTGTTGAGCCAGATCCGCCATGGTGAGTCCGAATTGTTCCGCTTCGGGTTTGATGCGCAATTGAATTTCAGCACGGCTCTGGTCGAGGCTGTCGGAAATATCGAACAGCCCCGCGTAGGTTGCGAGCTGTTTGCCGATTCGGGTGGCGGCGTCAGTGAGTTGTTCGGGATCGGGGCCGGTGAGTTGAATATCGATGGGGTCACGGCCGCGAAACATTTCTGCGCGAAAGTAGAGTTCTTTGGCTCCGGTGATTTCGCCGATGCGTTTGCGCCATTCCTTGACCATGGCAACCGAGCTGATTTGTTTGGTGCGTTCTTCGGGAGGGGTGAGATTGAAGACCACTTCGCCGAGGTGGGTTTGTCCTTGTGAGCCTTTTGATCGTGAAGATGAGAGTCCCTGTCCGCCGATGCTGGTGATGTTGGCTTCGATCATCGATTTGCCATTTTCATCGACGTAATCTTTTTTCATCTCATCGACTGCCTTTTCGATGCGCAAAATATGACCTTCGGTGATTTCGAAAGGAGTCCCTTCCTGCATGGTCAGACGGCAGGTGACGGTTTCACTTTCAATGCGGGGGAACGAAACGCGGATAATGCGTCCGCCCGCGATAAAGCCGATAAACAGGATCAAGGTGCCGACAAAAATTGAAAGGGTCAGGTAGCGCCATTCCAGGGCCCAGCGCAGAGCCGGTTGATAAATTTTGGCGATCAAATTTTCTAGACCACGGGAAAAAAATTGCTGAAAACGAATAAAAATCGAGTCGAGTTGCTTGCCAATTGCGAGAATGAAGCCGGGTAAAAACAAAGTCCACACAGAGGATTTTTTTTCTCTCAGGCTGTGGGCCAGATGTGAGGGCAGGATGAGTTTGGATTCCACTAATGAGAAAGCAAGCACAGCGATTACGATGATGGCGATCTGTCCCTGCCATTTTCCGTGAAAACCGGCCGCCAGCATCATCGGGACAAAAGCAAGCATGGTTGTCAGCACTCCGAAAACCACCGGCACGGCGACCTCCTTGGCTCCCTCGACGGCAGCGGTTTGTGAATCAATGCCCCGCTGGTTCCAGGTGTAAATATTTTCTCCGCAAACAATAGCGTCATCGACCACCACGCCGAGCACCAGAATGAAGGCGAACAAGCTGACGATATTAATCGTGACGCCGAGGTAGGGCATGAGGGCTAGAGCCCCGAGAAAACAGACAGGAATGCCGATGACAACCCAGAACGCCAGGCTGGGTCTTAGAAATAGGGTTAACATCAGGAATACCAGTAACATGCTTTTCCAGCCACTACTGACGAGGGTATTAAGACGCCCGCGAACCACCTTTGAGCGATCTCCCCAGTAATCAATTCCGACTCCGTCAGGCAGCCGACTTTTGCTTTCAGCCATGTATTCCTTGATGTCGGCGGCGATTTGGATGGCGCTTTGATTGCCCTCGCGTGCGACGGCGATCAGCACGCAGCGCTGGCCGTTGAAACGGGCGATGAAGGGGTTCTCGTTGAAGTCATTGCTCACCGTGGCGATGTCTGCGAGAGTGATGCGCACTCCGTCTTCGCGCGAGCGGATGACGATGTTATCAAAAGCCTCCCGGTTGTAGGCACGGCCTTTGGTGCGCAGGGCGATCTCCCCGGCAGCAGTTCTCAAAGTGCCAGCGGACACATCGATGGAGGAGTTTCGCAATGCCCGGGATACTTCATCAAAAGTGAGCCCGTAACGACGCAAGGTGTCCTCATCGATTTCGATAACGATTTCATAAGGACGAACTCCCTGGAGCTGCGCGTCGGTGACTTCCGGTAAGGCGGCGATTTCATCGCGCACCTGTTCGCCTAATCTTTTCAAATCACGTTCGCTGAGGTTGCCATAAACCACTACGCCGATGACTGAGCGATAGTAGTTTGCCATCCGGATTGAGGGTCTTTCGGCCAGGACGGGTAAGGTGGAGATAGAGTCGATGCGAGATTTCACATCAGCCAGCACATCACGCTTATCATATTCCTCATCGATTTCGAGACTGATCGATGCAGAGTTCTCGGTGGCGTAGGAAGTCATTCTTTCGATGCCTTCGACTTCTGCAATGGCTTCTTCGATGCGAATGACGACCGACTCCTC
>JAADHD010000378.1 GCA_013152075.1 Verrucomicrobiota bacterium
GATCCGGATGACTTCACTCTGGTCAGAGGTTTTTTTGCCGCCTGTCACAAAGCCAGAGATTACCAGCCCGCTCTGAAAATGATCAACCGTTTCCTGAACCGAGAAATCATTCGCTCAAAGGGCATGACCAACCTCTACCTCGTTCAAAAACACGCCTATTTTTTGGGCCTGGCCAGAGACTTAAAAACGCTCCGAGCTTATGGAAACAAGCTGCCTGTAACCTTTCTACAAAACAGCCTCAATCCCTCCGAATCTGACGACACCGATCTAGCGAATGAATATTACCGGGTCTTGATTGACCTTTACCGTGAAAAAAATCAGCCAGATGAAGAACTGGATATTCTGTTCCGCCTGAAAGCGAGAAAGGTGCTAACACGCCAAGAACAACTCGAAGGCGGACGCATTCTCCTGGCTCAAGAGAACACTAAAACAGCGCTTGAATGGCTGGAGGCAATCGAACTGAACCATAGTCAGCCGAAAGTCGAAATCGATACTCTTTATTTACTGGCGGACATCTATGCGGGCACACCAGCCATTGAAAATGAAAAGTTTGCCGAACTAACACGCCATGCATTGAAATATGACGACAACGCTTTAATCCTCCACCTGGCCGACCAACTGCAGAAGTCAGGGCTCGGGGCCATGGCGGAAAGCGCCTTGCTTTTGCGAATCCGATCATCATCGGCTGGCTCAGACAAACCCGCCCTGTTGTTCAGCTTGATCAATAGTCGTTTGATCAGAGGAGAAGAACCCGTGCAACTAAGACCGGAAATCCAGACTTTACTTTCAGTGATAAATCCGTCCTCAGATCTCGCAAGTAAATGGCTTGAACTTGTTCGCTCAGAAATCAAATCGAACGCGCGGGGATTCCGGCTAGCATTTCCGCGAGTTCAATCAGTTCACGCGGCCTCTGGTTCACCTGTTCTTTTGCAATTGACCGACAATTTGATAGCCGCAGCGCTGGCAAAAACAAACGTATCACTGCTGAACGGATTAAACCCCGGAGCCATGACGGAAGCGGAGTTGTTATGCGTGCTGGAACAGCTGCTCCTATCAAAAAACAACAATCAAGCGCCTCGGCTATTGTCCGAATACGCCGCTGCAAACGAGCAAGCGCTGGGCTACGAACACCCAGCCCGGATGATTCAGGCCTTGGCAAAACTGGGAGATTCCACACGTGTTGCCGAGCTGCATGCCCGATTAATGATGGAACCTGTCAGTGAGACTTTTCGACGCCGACTCAGGTTAAAGTTAATTCCCGGATTCATAAAACGACAACATCTGCCCCGTGTGTTTGCTGAAGCAGGCTATCCGAATCTGGCCGGCTCGCTCTATCGGGTTTATTTGGAAGCAATTCAAAAGAACGGCCGGGTGCCCGGAGAGTTTCTTTCGACTTATGCCGATTTTCTCATCGACAGAGGAGACTACCCCGCCGCCGAGAATCTACTGGTGCGTTCATTTCGCAGATCTTCGAGCAACGATGATGAAACTATTTTAAAAGGAGCAACTGCGCTGGCAAATTTGTATGAAAAGTGGGAATCAGCTGGCAAGATACAAAATCGTATGGAGCGTTACCACTTAAGCTCAGGATTGCAGATTCGAGTTGAAGAGATTCTGGAAGCGCGACTGAACGATAAATCCACTCGAAATTGAAGCCGAATATCAACATTTCAAGGTCCTATACAGGCACACTGACTCGCTATTGCCTATGGGCATTACTGATGGCATCACTACTGCTTTCTAGTTGTGTCAAAAGAACGATAACCACCAGAAAGCGAAGCTATTCCATTTCAGGGTCGGGAGGCGAACCGGATGACAGTGACAAACTCAAAAAGCGTTTTGCCTCGGGTTTCAAAACCGATAAAGACGGCAACATGCAAACAGAAAAAAAAGATTTGTACACAGACAAATCCTTTCGCAACACCCGGGGTAACGACTATACAGCAAAAGCTTTTCGTTTTGGCAAAAAAGACTTTGAATCAAAAGAATTCAAAACCCTGGAATACCTCAATCGACAGCAAGACTATCGCACTAAAGAAAGTAATATTAGCCGGGCAGCCAGGGAATCCGATGTAGACCGCTTCACCACTATCGACGGCAGCGAGGAAGCTTGGATTAAGAAAAATAAACCCGGTTTTTTGGATTGGTTAAACCCTTTCAGCAATAATAAAAAATTCCAGGGAGCCGAAAAAACCTACCGCACTTCGGGTAACCGAAAAGGATCAAAGGCAGTCAGCAGTGCTTCTGTGCCTGTGCCAATGAGTGAAATCGGGGCCAGCCCTCAGGATCAAAGGAACCCTGCCTTGAGCATGGATGATGTCAAAAAATTGATCAACCCTGCCGCTTACCGCAAACAAAATTAATACCTTCAAATCCAAATCGTTTGCATCCCGCTAACGTGACTAAACCTGCCCATGCAAGTGCACATAACATTCTACGCCTTGTTGATTGGCATGGCTTACGCTGCCATAAATCCTGCTGGCCTTAGCCGGGCAGGCACTCACACGGCAGTCTGGGGAAAAGACGGGAATTCCTGGAAAGCAGATGAAAAAACGCTGATCGATTTTTCTTCGGCGGGTTATCACCAGGGCAAGAACGACTTCCCCAATTGGAAAACGGGAGTGAACGTGCGTGATTTTGGCGCCAAAGGGGACGGCCATACTGATGATACCGAGGCTTTTAAAAAAGCCCTGGATGCTTGCCCGGAAAATCGAGTAATCTTCATACCGAACGGAACGTATAAACTGATGGACTGGCTGGGCGTCGAGCAGATGATCGGCAAATGGGTAAAGCCGAAGCCAAAGAGCAATTTTGCCTTCCGCGGTGAGAGCCGGGACAAAACAATCATTCTATTGGGCGTCGGATTGCAGGAAATCCATCCCTGGCATCAGAAAACCAATCATGGACGCCCCACGTCGCAGTGGTCCTGGTATGGTGGGTTTTTCTGGTTTCAGAAGAGTGCAAATGTCGGCATAGAGAATCTCACCATCAAGGGTGCAGGCAAACAATACGATGCCCATTGGAAGGAAAAGGGCTACAACGGTATCTTATTCCGCGAGGTAAAAGACGGCTGGGTTCGCAAGGTCAATTTTGTCAACGTCGATGGCGGAATTTTTGTCGCTAATAGCAAGCAAATCACCGTGCAGGATATTCTGTTCACCAGCACTCCCGATTGGC
>JAADHD010000169.1 GCA_013152075.1 Verrucomicrobiota bacterium
AGGTCAATGTCGAACCATGATTCCCTTGAACAAGATTACGCATTTAGTCCATCGTCTAGTCGAACGTCGATGTGACGGAACTTATTCCCTTTGTACTTCCTCAATTAGCAAACGCAGTTCGATGACTCTAGATCTAGTTCAGGTTGTGTACCGTGTTCGATTGCCTTTGCTTGGGCTAGCATTGCTCTGCTTTGCAGGGTGTGGTGATCCCGGATTTTCCTTGGTACCCGTATCAGGCATTATTACGCTCAATGGGAAACCCTTGGCCAATGCAAGTGTGGTCTTTTCGCCGGCGTCTGGCCAGGCAGGGCCCTCTTCGGTGGGGACGACGGATGGCCAAGGGCAGTATCAACTGACTACCCTAGACCAAGGCGAGACCGGAGCCGTGCTCGGTAGTCATCGGGTCACTATTACGACCGCAAAATCCTCAGATCCGAATGACGAACGCGCCCCGATATCCAGGGAGTTTGTGCCTCGTCGCTATCGTGATGGTTCTTTTCAGATGGAAGTTCCTCCCGAGGGAGATGAAGAGGCCAATGTTGATATAGTCACAAAATGACACACTGAAAATAACACACTGAAGAGGCTGTTGATCGGATGCTTTTCGCTTTTCATTTTTTATGCCCGCAAGAAAGGTGCGGGTGAGGTATTAACTCTTTATTTTTTCTCTTTTTCACCCTAAAAAAAGGTAAGTCTCATGAAATTACTAACTTTGAAGCTGATGGTTGCGATGGCTTTCATTGCAAGTTCAAGTTCGGCGCTGGCACAATGGACGCTGCTGGATGACTTTGAAGGATCCGCCCTAGGCGATGTGAATGGGCAAAATGGTTGGACCGCTACGAACAACTCTTCTACGGGTCATCCGATTGCAGTCTACAATGTTGATATCGATCCGACAGATGCGAGCAATCAGGTGCTCTACGTGGCTCCCAGTACCACTTCCGGTAACAATGCTTACATTCCTCTCGGGAGTGGAATTGCCGATGGCACCACCGGTACCGCATTCTTCCGCATGAGCCTCAGTCGAAACGACGCTCCTGTCGGGAACGGGACTCTCGGGGGAGACTTTGTATTTGGATCCTCAGATCTCGCTGCCCCTTTCACTTGGAGTAGTTATGAGGGCTACATGGTGATGGCCAATGGCAACATTAGAATTCGCAACGGCGGTGGTTTTGACGACGTTAGCACCTACAATGCCGACGAATGGTATAACTATTGGTTGGTCTTAGATAACGCTACAGATACAACCTCGTTGTATTCTTCGCAGGGATTGGATCCGGCCGTGTTGCTGGGAACTGGAGCCTTCCGTAACGGAACCACGGACCCTCTGGTGACTCTCAATTTGCGTATCGGAGAGCTTCTCAATAATACGAGCGGGCGTTTAGATTCCATTTACTTCGATCCCAGTGGAGCGAACCTGTCGAACCCGATTCCGGAACCAGGTACCATTGCTTTGGCCATCGGTGCTTGTTTGTTAGCGGTCGGGACGCGTCGTCGCTCCAGCTAAGTCTGTCCGGCTACGGCTTTGGATTATACTTATCTTGTTGCCACCGTTAAGCGGTAGACTATTGCCGCTTAACGGTGGGATTTCCTAAGCGATTGGTGGGATTTCCCAAACTATTTCCGTGGTGCTTTTAGGCTTCATGTGTGGTTTTGCTGCAAGAGTAAGCTGGCAGGATTAGTTGACTTTTTTTCTTGGTGACTGTAATAGATAGTGGAGGTATTCTGATGAGAAAAGGGTCATTTAAGATCGTCGCCATGATGATTGCAACGGTAATTTCTTCTTCGGCTAGCTACGCAGCCTCGCAGATCACGATGAGGTTCCCCGTAACACGCGACGTCGGTATTTGGGCAGAAGGTACTGAACAGATGGTCTCCTCTGGCTTCCAAGCTTTCCTCCGCCCTGTGAAATTGTTTGAAAATGGTGTGATCATGGATTTCGACACCGATGCCATGGGCGCATTTCTGCAAGCCAACACGGGGGCTGCTACTTGGACGTTTAATATGTTTAATGCGAAAGCGAGCAGCCCTCAGTTTGATACGTTCCCTTCCCCTGGTTTTGACATGAACGTAGTGACAGTGGAATCGACCAATGACTGGGCCGAGGGTGATGGCAGGGGTTTGAATCAGTTCGACTGGACCGAGGGAACTACTGCAGCCACCTATTTTTACGCCCAGACAGTATATGAAACGGACACTTTTGGTCCTGACTTCCCGCAAGTGGTCACTGGTTCCAGCGTGGAGTGGAATGATCCCGACTCGGGAAGGTACACGTTTACCTCGTCCTTTCCCGATGACCCGGACATCTATGGAATCCCTGGGGTTCAGAACGATTGGCTCAAAGACCCCACGCCAGAATTCACCAACAGTTCCAGTGTTTTTAATGCGGATATTGTTGCGGCCGGCTTTAGCACCGATTCCTTCTCCATCGATATCGATGAAGTGATTATCAACGCACTCATCACCGACGTGAACAATCGAGGCCTGCGTTTTGGCCCATTGGCAAACACGCAAGCTACCAACTGGAAGATCTGGGGAAGGGATGTGGAGACCGACCCGAATGGGGCGTCAACGCCATCAGCGGATCTTGTCCCCTACCTAGAAGTCACCGTTGAGGCTCCCCCGACCGGGCCCGGCGACTTCGATGTGGATGGCGATGTGGATGGCAGCGACTTCCTGGTCTGGCAAAGAGGCGGTTCGCCCAATGGGGCAATTGCCGGTGACCTCGATGAATGGAAAACCAATTATGGGAACGCTGCATCAGTTTCGGCCTTGGCAAGCGTGCCGGAACCAGCCACGGGACTTTTATTTTTGATGGGCATCTGTGGGCTGCTGGGCAGACGTCGCATGTAGCGGTGCTTTTTTACTTTTCAAAAAAAGTTGGCCGGTAGGATTCGCCGGTTATAAATTCTAAAGGATTATTGTACAGAAACGGAGAAATCTAGATGAGCAGTGGATATTACAAGATCACAGGGTTGCTGGTTGCAGTCGTGCTTTCCCTTGCGGGGAGCAATGCTGTCGCTCAGATCACGATGCGATTTCCGGTAACACGCGACGTCGGCATTTGGGCATCAGGTGGAGAGCAGATGACCACCTCGGGTTTCCAGGCCTTTCTTAGGCCTTTGAAATTGTTTGAGAATGCTGTGATCATGGATTTCGACAC
>JAADHD010000321.1 GCA_013152075.1 Verrucomicrobiota bacterium
ATCGTCTCCGACCCCACTCCGCATGAGAACAGGTCGAAACCGGACTCCATGGCGGCGAGACCCAAAATCAAGAAAGAACCCGAAGCTCCCACACCTGCCAATAAGCCGGAAGAGAAAAAGCCCACACCTGAAAAACCTGTTGAGCCCGATCCTAAATCCGACAAAAAAATCGACATCGAAAAACAGGTAGTCGAACAATACCCCGACCCAATCATCAAACCGCTGATCGAGATCGTAGGCAACTGGCGGAAAATTCCACCCAAAGCAATTCCTAAAATGGTGACCATCCGTGTTCCCGTCGAATTTGAGATCAAAGAAGGAATAGAGGTGGTGGCTACCGGCAAGCTTCCGATAGGAGCCACAATGATGGTCAATAAATTGGATAACAATATCCTCAGTCTTTCCACCGGCACTAGCATGCCTGTTACTGCCGCTCTTAAAATCAGTGAGACAGATTTGAAAGAGCGGATCCAGGCTCGCTACGATTCATTCGTAAGAAAAAAAATGGAGATCTTGGAATCACAACGCGATGCCGAACGAAAGCGAATCCTAAAAGCAATCGCCAACGAGGAAGCTTTGGCGGTCTATAATGACGGTAAGGATCCCCGGTTTGATCCCCTCAAAACCAGTCTGCACAAAGGCGAAGCTGGAGCGACTATCGAGTTAGAGGCTGCAGTCAAATGGAAGTGGACAGGCAAAGAAACTATCGACGGTAAGGAATACGACACCGCCTACGTTGTCATCGAATCGGAAACTGCCTTCGGACTCAACGAAAAAGAGATCAAATGCGCTCTGCTCGACGGCAAAGTAGCTCACTGGTACGACGTTCGTAGCGGCGAAAAATTGTGAGATTTCCCAATGACAACCCTCACCGGATAATGACCGTTTTAGCCTAATTGATGTACCTTGTGTGCATCAATTGTCATTCAATGCGCGCCAATTGTCGCCACATTGACTTTCAGCTCTGGATTGGCTGCACTGTGTAACAAAGCCTCTGTTGGCCGTTATTTTTTTATAGAGCTTAAACCAAATAATAACATGAAATTGAAACCTGCAGTAACCCCTCGTGACGCTTGGAAACCCATTGATGCGTCCGAATGGTCAGAAGATAAAATCCGGCACTTGCTCCGACGTGCCTCATGGACCGCTCGTCCAGCAGACGTAACAAGATTAAAGCGCGCCGGACTTGAAGGAGCCATGGAATATCTTTTCAAGCGCTCGTCTTACCCACAACCTCATCCCGTAATCGAAGCTTACGCGGATAATGCGGACAAAGCGCTCGCTCCCGAATTCGAAGTCGCTGTCGAATGGGCAAAGACACAGAACCGATACAAAGCACAGGTGGGGAAGATCAAAGAAATGTCTTTCCGCGATCCTTACGCCAGAAAAATCGTCATCGCGCATCACGCCTACCAGCGCAATGAAACACGCAAGGCCACAGGAAAGTTCACCACCATGTTCGTCAGTCGCCCGGATATGGCGCAACGTAAATATTGGGCTGATTACGGACACGAATGGCTGAAAATCGCCAGCCGTCCCCAAAATTCCGCGTTTGAGAAACTCAATTTGTTCCTACAGAACATCTGCGTAGTCAACTTCAGTTCAATTCGAACTCAAACCGACTTCATGGCTGACATCCATAATCACCACCGTGTGTTGCGTGACAATTTTTATAACAGCTACACGGAGATGATCAAAAAGATGTATAAAACCAACGGCATGGGCCGGATGTTGGACATCATTGGAAGCACAAAATCGAATCCAAATGAAAACTTTGCACGGGAGGTACAGGAACTTTTTGTCCTGGGAGTGGATCGTGGTTACGACGAAGATGACATCAAAGAAGCCAGCAAAGCGTTTACCGGTTATGTCAGAAATCCGGACTTGAATCCTTACACCCTAAAAAAGGGCGACGAGGAATTAATGCTCAATCCCAAACTTCACGATGACAGTCGCAAACGAGTCTACGGACGCGCGCGAAACTACGATGGCGACGCCGTAGTCGATCTTGTCTTCACCAAAGAAGGGGCCGAAACCAATCTTGCCAGGGAGTTGAGCCATGAATTCCTCGTCGAAGGCGGGCTGCCGGACGAATATCTTGAGCCACTTGGTAAAGCATGGAGGCAAGCCGACTTCAATGTGTTCTGGCTGATAGAAACGTTTTTCAAAAGCCGTCTGTTCTACGATCTCGCGTTCCGTGGGCAAATTTACAAGAGCCCCTTCCAGTTTTATCTAGGTGCCCTTCAAGACCTGGGACTTCAGGTCGAGCCAACATCAACTATCGTCGGTGAGCTCGATTTCCTAGGACAGTCCTACGCTGACCCCCCAGATGTGAATGGTTGGAATGGCGGGGCTTTTTGGATGAACAATGGGACCATCAATGGAAGACGCATCATTGTTGACCGCCTGTTCTCCGAGGACGGATTCAGACGCGGCATGAAAGTGTCTAAAGCAGGAGCAGGAAAATACACGGTAACTAACGAGTCCATCAAAGGTTACCTCGAAGCTTCAGGTGATCGTTCAGATGCTGAAATCGTCAATCACTTCATCACCTACCTGCTACCGATCACGCCCAACGATGAATACACCGTTCCTCTACAGGAACATTTTTCACGGGCCAGCGACGAAAAAGATCGCGTCGTCAAACTGAAACAAATCATTCAAGCCATCCTGCAATCACAATATTACCAGGTTTGCTAAACATTAACCAATCATCACTCAAAATCGAACAACAACATCTGCCATGAAAACAAATCGCAGCAAAAAACTATCCCTGACAACACGCCGTGAGTTTCTATCGACCGGAGGCAAAGGCGCCGGTCTGATGGCTCTGAGTTCTTTCGCGCCATCCTTCCTCGTTGACACCGTCAATGCCGCAGGATCTGCCGCCCTGGACAAAGACGGCAAAATCCTTGTGCTCATTAAACTCGGCGGCGGCAATGACGGCTTGAACATGCTCGCCCCAGTCAATGACGATCAGTATTATAAAAATCGTCCGAAGATCGCCATTCCGAAAAAGGATGCTCTGATGGTCAACGACGACTTCGGGTTCAATCCCCGGGCACCCGGTTACGAAGAACTCTTCAAAGAAGGCCACATGGCGGTCATTCACGACGTTGGTTATCCCAACAGCACCCGTAGCCATTTTTCCGGACAGGA
>JAADHD010000119.1 GCA_013152075.1 Verrucomicrobiota bacterium
GCAAGAATGCAGCGCAGATCGACCAACCCATCGCCGCCCTGCTGACCGATCTCAAACAACGCGGCATGCTGGAAGACACTCTCGTTCTGTGGGGCGGTGAATTCGGCCGCACCCCGACCGTCGAACTATCAGGTGGTAAATCCAAACTCGGCCGGGATCACAATCATTACGGCTTCACTGTCTGGATGGCTGGAGGTGGCATCAAAGGCGGAACCGTTTACGGAGCCACTGATGAATTTGGCTTCAAAGCCGTCGAAAATCCCGTCAGCGTGCATGACCTGCACGCCACCATGCTCCACCTTCTCGGACTCGATCACGAACGCCTCACCTATCGTTACGCCGGCCGCGATTTCCGACTGACCGACGTGCACGGCAAAGTGATCCATGACATCATCGCGTGACGCCACTCAGTCAGATTTCAGGCCAATCGTCAGCGACCACAAAAACGCGGCACCTCTCCCTCCACACTTCTTCATCTTGAATCAGAGCGCTCACTAGAACCGGATTTTTCTGCTCAGAAAAATGAGCCCCCAGACGCTCATTCAACTCTCGAAAGGTAAAGCGCGATGATCCCGAAACACTAAAACATTCCGGCGCCAACCAGTAGGGTTTCGCTATAAGGTGATAAGCCCCTGCTGTTGCGTTTGCCACGCCCTCAAGCCAGGACAATTCCGAATACCTGATCCAAATGCTGCGCAAATGATCCGGTGTCATCCCCTCCGGCAACCCTTCCGGCACTTCCGCCTCCGGATGATAAAAAATACGTCCCTTAACAAAAGCCTGACGCACACTTACCTCCGGAAAAACTTTTTCACTCAAGGGTAATTGCTTGCCCAATATCTTCTCTCGCTTCAGCTCAAAAGTGTCTTGCGCATTAGGGCCAATATAATGACTCCCCTTCACTTTCCGCGCCTCACAATAAAGATAAAACTTGGCCGCCACTTCCCAATGATTAACCATCCCCTCTTCATCGCGGAAAACAAAATCAAGCTCACCCAAGGTCCGGCCCTCTTGCATGACCTGAAACCCTTGAGCCAAAACCTCCACTTTGCGAACATGTTTTAACCAGTAATGAATCAGGCTCTCAAAATAATAGCCCACTCGATGACCTGAGTATTTTCCTGTGAATATTTCAGCCTCTTCTACGCTAATATCACCCGCGTCGAACCCAGATTGCGCAACCAATCCACTCTGCCCTGAATCAGCCGAATGCATTAAAAAAGGGCTATCAATCACCCAGCGCAAATCGCGAAGCCTACGGTCATTATTTAAATTCCCAACTTTCTTCATCACCTTCTCTAAACCTGAATCCCTGATACAAGGGCATTTTTACAGCATAAATTACGATTTTTCTCGTCAAACACCGAGCAAATTGATAATTTCATTCAACCACGAAGTTCACACTTAACTTAACCTAGGAGTTCCAACATGATCAAGAAAACCAAGCCTCTCGCCGACCCCGTCAACGAACCTACTCTCGACATGTCTTCCATGATCGATGTCAGCTTTCTCCTGCTGGTTTTTTTCCTGATCACTTCTACCCTGGATCCGAAGGAAGCGGATTTGGGAATGGCTTTGCCTACCGAGAAAAAAGACCCCACTGAAAATCTGGTTCAAGACATCGATCCTATGACGATCAGAATTCAGGCAGACGGAAGCATCATGGTTGAAAAAGATATTCTAGATACTGATCTGTCCTTCCGAAATTTGCCCCTACTCAATGATAAGTTGAGCACATATAAATCCGCATCAGATCTATTGGACACTACCCCTCTCGTCAGAGTGATCGCGAATGACGAAGTTCCCGGTCAGCGATTTGTGGATGTTTTAAATGCACTCGCAAAAGTTGACATCAAAAGTGTCACTATCGACGGAGTAACCAGCGACAAATGATCAATGCGGCATGCGTGTTGAATTAATATGAGCCAGTATCCTAGGACAATGCCCATCGAGGAAAAAGGCCCCTCACTCAGCATGTCACCCATGCTCGATGTCGCCTTTTTACTACTGATTTTTTTTGTAATCTCAGCATCACAGCGCCCCATTGAAGCCGACATAAGTTTAGCTCTACCGTGCATGCATCATCATCGGGCAAATATTTCAGTCTGCCCGATGGCCATCCGAATTCAGGCAGACGGAAGCATCCTTTCGGATGGCAGAACATTGGATACTGACATCACGCGAAGAGACCTGCCCTTACTCGAAGATAAGCTCAAACAATACAAATCTGCCGCAGACTTATTGAGCACAGAGCCTTACATCCTCATATATGCTAACGACGACGCCCAATGGCAAAGATCAATGGATGTCCTGAATTCGCTCGCCAAGGTTGGCATCAGGAACATCGGCATTGCAGGTAATTAATGGCCGCCAATTAGCAGGCCGCCTACCATTCTTCAACTGGCGCCCGCCCCCTTCCTGTGCTTGGTTGATCCTCTTCAACCATGAAACCCCACATCTCCACCTCTATCCGGATTTTCGCCCTTACTATTGCTTCCCTCTGCTTGATCTCAAGCGCTTGGGCCGAAGAAGACAAACCTCATCAGATCCGCGTCCTCTGTTACAACATTCATTACGGTCAAGGCACCGACGGGGTTTACGACATCGCTCGACTCGCTGAAGTCATCAACAAGACCAAACCCGACCTCGTCGCCCTCCAGGAAATGGACGTGCACGTCAAGCGCTCCGGCCGGGTTCACCAACTTCAGGAACTCGCCAAACTCACCGGACTTCACGCACGCTTCGGGCCGACCCAACACTACCAGGGCGGACTGTTTGGCAATGCCGTGCTCTCCCGCTTCCCTATTCTCAATGTTGTCATTCAACCTCTACCCTACACCGAGAGCACGCCGGAAAAAACCACCTATCCGCGGGCGACTGTCGCTGTGACCGTTGAAGCCCCGAACGGCAAACCCCTGCGGATTGTCAGCACTCATTTTCAACACGCCCATTTTTCCGAAGACCGGGTCGCTGAAGCCAAAGCGGTCAACGCCTTATTCACCTTCAAGGATGAAACCATCCCCACGATTCTGGCCGGCGACATGAACGCCAAACCAGACGCAGAGCCAGTGCAGATTCTGCTGGAGAAATGGACCAACGCTATTGATAAGGAAGCCACTCCCACCGTGCC
>JAADHD010000258.1 GCA_013152075.1 Verrucomicrobiota bacterium
TGCCAGTACCAATGTGGATGCGATTTTCTGGTTCTCCGATCTCATGGATAATCAGTCAAAACTCGGCTTGCAACGTCTCTCTCATCTATTGGGCACTCAGTTTGGAAGTGAGCGCCGTCCAGTGAAATTTTATGTGCAAAGTGTTGATAAGGAGCCCGAGGCCAGCCTTGCCGGAATAGCCAAGCGCAGTGGCGGAGCGACCAAGGTCGAGAAATTTGACTAAAAGCCGGCTCTGTGCAGGAACGGTTTAGCAATTTTTGCGTAGCGTTAAGCAAGATTCTTGTTGTAAAGATGTATTTAAGATGAATGTTTAGAGCGAGCCGTTCGCTGGACTTGTAACTGGCGGCGCGAGTTAAACACCTAAACCAAGTACAACCAGAAATAATATGAAAAAAACAAGCGCCTTACTCACTCCATTGATCCTTGTATCATTCGCTTTTACAGGTTTCGCTGCCGATGATGAAAAGAAAACCGGAGCGGTAAACGAGAAGTGTCCGATGACCGGAAAAGCGATAAATCCAGAGTGCACCTTCGATTTTGAAGAGGTCACCTATGCATTTTGCAGTGGCAAATGTCGTGGAGAATTCAAGGGAAAAGTAACTGACAGTTTATACAGTCAACTTGGCGGTAAAGCGGCTATCGATGCTGCGGTAGACTTGTTTTACACAAAAGTTCTCGCGGACAAACGGGTAAACTTTTTCTTCGAAGACACCAATATGAAACGGCAGCACAACAAGCAGAAGCAGTTTCTATCTGCTGCGCTTGGTTCGCCGGTTCCCTACGAAGGCATGGATATGCGTAAAGGTCACGCGAATATGGACCTGAAAGAAGAGCACTTCAATGCCATTGCGGAGAACTTGCAAGCCACCCTGGAGGAATTAAAAATTAAGCCGGAGCTGATTGCTAAGGTCATGGCCGTTGTTGCCACTACTAAGGATGATGTGCTGAATCGACCTAAGAGCAAATAGAGCTTGTTGTTAATCGGAGAGATGTGCAGTGATTACTGGTATGAAACTGAGCGGATTTCTTATACAAGAAACTCTTAGTAATCAGGTCACTGCGCATATCTTGCTATTATTAACACGTAAATTGTCAAAGCGTTGACTCGAAGTTGAAAACACTTCTATAGTGCCAACACAAAGTAGATATTACATCTGCTTTCAGCAGCAGCAGGCAAGCCGCGAATTCAGACGCGCGGCAAAAAAGCATAACCCGGGTTTTCCCGGGTTATGTTTTTTTATGCGAATTTATAAAGAGCAAGTGAGAGCGATTTCACGTTGCAGGAATGTGGTGGAGGGAAGTAGAGTGTGCAAGAAGGGGCGAGCTGCGGCAATCTGGCTTGGTTCATACATGGCATTGCATGAGGGAATTATTAATGAAAGGAAGTGAAAACCATAAAGAGCTGGATCAGGTCTCCGTTAGTTCGGCTGAGATAGAGCGCTTTCGAATGGTGATTGATGCAGCGCCGAATGGGATTCTCCTTGTAGATGAGAGAGGGAAGATTATTTTGATCAACTCAAATGCCGAACGAATGTTTGCGTATGATCGTAGAGAGCTCGATGGCTGTTCGATGTCAGTGTTGATTCCGGCACGCTTTAGTAAAAATCACTCTAAGCATCAGAACTCTTTTTTCGCTCAACCTGAAGCGCGCCCGATGGGGGATGGAAGGGAGCTCTTCGCTTTGAGAAAGGACGGATCCGAGTTTCCTGTGGAAATAGGATTGCAACCTATCACATCTGAAGAAGGGCAATCCATGACGATGGCCGTGGTGGTGGATATCAGTCAGAGGCGACGATTGCAGGAGGAGCGTCAGCAGATGGAAGAAAGGGTGCTGGAAATCAATGAAAATGAGCAGCGGCGACTGGGACGGGAAATTCATGATGACCTGTGCCAACAACTAGCTGCGATCGGGTGTCTGGCACGGGTGGTGGAGCAAAGTTTGAGAAAATCAGGGCTCTCCGCTGCGGATTCCATTGGCGAAATTGTGACCTTGGTCAGCCAGGCAAATGTCCGTGCTCGGGAAATATCCCGGGGGTCCGCAGCCGCGGTTCTGGATGCAGATGGCCTGCCGGTCGCATTGGAAGACCTGGCAAGATTAACCAGCAAGTCGACTGGAAAAAAATGCATTTTGGAAAGTGAGGAAGGAGTGTCGACGGGATCGTTAAGTGTTGATTTGCAATTATATCGCATTGCGCAGGAGGCGGTAAACAATGCGGTTCGCCACGGAGAGGCTAAAGAGATTTTTCTAAGCTTGGTTCGGCAGGATGGGCAGGTGACTTTGACGGTTGCGGATGATGGCTGTGGCATTCAAGAAGAATCATTGCAGGGTATGGGCATGGGCTTGCGAACGATGACTTATCGTGCGGTGGCATCAGGAGGTAGTCTAAAGGTAAAACGTAGAAAGCCTTCAGGTACCGAGGTATGCTGTGCTGTTCCAGTGAGTAGCGGGGGGAAGGGTGGTAGAGATGAGCATTAAGAAAAAAACCCAGGTAATGATTGTGGATGATCACCCGATCATGCGCCACGGGCTTGCCCAGTTGATTGATGCCCAGCCGGAGCTTGAAGTTTGTTCCTGGGCGGGAACGGCGTTGGAGGCCTTGGCGGCGATTCCTGAAAAAAAACCGGAGTTGGCTTTGCTCGACATTAGTCTGCCGGACCGCAACGGTCTGGAGTTGTTAAAAGATCTTCGCGCACTTCATCCGGAAGTGATGGTGCTGATGGTGTCTATGCATGATGAATCCTTGTATGCGGAGAGGGCATTACGGGCAGGGGCCAAGGGATATATCATGAAGGAAGAGGCAGCGGATAAGTTGATCGAAGCTATCCGCACTGTGCTGGATGGGAAGATCTATGTGAGTGTGGAAATGTCGACGCGAATCATCGAGATGTTTTCTGGCAGTAGCAGAGCTTCTTCTGTAGCGCCACTTAGCCGTCTTACTGATCGAGAGCTGGAAGTTTTTGAAGAAATAGGCAAAGGCAAAGCTACTCGGGAGGTGGCTGAAATGCTGGGGATCAGTGCCCGTACAGTGGATGCACATCGTGCTCACCTGAAGAAGAAGCTCGGTATGAAGGATGGCAGCGAACTGGTGCGGTATGCGGTTCGCTGGGTGGAGACCGGGGCATGGGACTG
>JAADHD010000324.1 GCA_013152075.1 Verrucomicrobiota bacterium
TTCACGAGTGACTGGTGCATCACTGTCCCATTCAGCATAAAAACGTCCGCCAGGGGTATCCAAGGGCCAGCGTTTTAAGTTCGAAATAGAGTGGTTTTGCGTCTCACTCTCAGGGTGAGTGTTTAATACTTCGAATTTATCGCCCATGCCACTAAGTTCCAATGACTTAGCTCCTTTTCAAGCAAATCCTATTGCCGTTTTTAGGATTACCCGCCTGACGATAGAAAAAGACCGTAATCCGGATTGGAGAAAGATAAAAATCCGCAACGGGCAGATCGTTAGGCAATAAGGGGCTACGGTTTAATGCTGCGATAAAGACTATTAGGAAGGCGCTATTTTTCAATCATTGACCCTCCTCCCGCCCTAGCTGAGGCGAGGAAAGGCAAGAGGGTGAAAAAACAAAACCTTTGCTGTAGCTGTTGGCCTTTCGACGTCTAGACTGATAGGATACTCACGCATGAATAAGACTTCAAACATTTGGGCTGTTGCGATCATATCTGTTCTTATAGTGATTGGATTTTTTCGGGTTTTCGGGGATCACACCTACAAGGCTCCTGAGAATTTAGACATTGTTCGTAATTATCGTGAAGTGGATCGAGCGCTGCTTAATTCGGACGTGATTCTTGAAAATGGTCTGATCAAGAAGACCTATATCGTTCCGCCGACCATTGTTGGATACAGTCAATCAGATACCGAAGCTGATCCGTTTAGTGAACTCAATCCTGATCCACAAGAGTTGAAAAGAGTGCAGGAAATTTTGAGTGAAGCGGGCATCGATTTTGGTGAAGGAGCCTGGGCTGTGTACAATCACGATTTAAATGCCCTGACCGTGGTTAACACTCGCGACCAGCTTGATATGGTTGAGGCCTATACGGAGTCCATTGGAGCAAGAGAGGAGCAGCATATGCAGGTTAGGGTGGAGATCTACGAGCTACCAGCGACACTTGCCATGGAAGCCATCGAATCTGCGGCTCCGGAAGGTAGACATAATGCGGAGCGGGATGCTATTCTCAAGGCAGTGGGGCGTGGGCCTGTCCGGCTGGTGAACACGATCACAATGATGGTTCGCAGTGGCCAGCGCGCGAAAGTGGAGGACGTAGTAGAGTATTATATGGAACATTCTCCGAATGAATCCGCTGGCGAAGAACAAGCCAGTGGAAGTGATCATCCCTGGGATGTGCGCCAGGTGGGCACCATTCTCGAAGTAGATCCAATCATAGGAGCCGATGGCATCACCATTGATTTGAGCCTATCCCTTGAACATCACACCGCTTTACCTGAAACCACTTTAGTAAACGGCTTGCCTGCCCTTGCCTTTCACTTTAAAAAAACCACTACCAGTTTTGTTTTGCTGTCGGGCTCCTACACGCTTCTGACCTCGTGGCGTCCAACAGGTAAGCCGGAATATTTAGAGAACGATTTGATGCATGTTGTGTTCGTCACTGCAAATATACAGACGATAACAGGAGCTGTCGAAATGATAGAAATGAAGGATAGCGTGGAAAAATAGTTACTATCCGGCGATTGATTTTCTCAGGCATTCTAGAAGTATATGAAATCTCAATCAGGTATCTATCGGTGGTCAAAAATTCTGCGGTCAGAAAGTGAAGTGTCCACGTGGGAAGCAGTGATTGAAGCGTCAGGCTTGACCCACGCTATGATCTCTCACAATGCGGGTAGAAAAAATCACTTACTCGAAATTTTTGATGCGCTTCGAGCCGAGCTACTCGGATGGCAAAAGCAGTTCGGGGGTGAACTCGACTTCATCTCAGCGGCCAAATTGGAAGCGATGTCCCAGCCACCTTCAGAGGAAGAGGTGTCGTTGTTGAAAATTCGTGACCGACTAGTGGTGTCTCAAACTAGGGACAAACAGGTTTTGGCTGATATTCGTAAAGAGTATCCAGGGCGCATCATTTTGTCGTACCCGCCGGGCCTGGCTTTTGGAACGGGCGACCACGCAACCACAGCCACTTGCCTACGGCAGATCACAGATTTTGCGAAACAACGAGCAAGGCACTCCGGTGCTGCCTGGGATTTTCTGGATCTTGGTTGTGGTAGCGGGATACTTTCGGCAGCCGCAAATGCATTGGGAGCGGATCGGGTGCTGGGAATCGATTTTGATGAAATGGCAGTGAGAACGGCTCACCGTCTGTCGCTACAGAATGGTCTGGATGAGGCTTGTTTGATTGAAGCCGACGTATTGAAGTGGAAACCACAAGGTCACCAGACTTACGATTTGATTGCGGCGAACATTTTTCATGATGTGTTGATCGAAGTTTTCCCACGATTGCCGGCTTGGTCGAAGCCTGGCGCAGAGCTCATTGTGTCCGGTATCCTTAATTCGCAGGAGCGAAATTGTCTTAGGGCCGGAGAGAAAGCCGGTTTCGAATTTGATCGTATCATTCGCAGAGGGAAATGGAGCACCGCGCACGGGCTTTTGAGTCGATGACACAACGAGTCTTTGCTTGTGCATGAAAAAGCGGTTTGTTAGGGCTCGTATAGAAACAGAGCGTAAGCAGGCGATGAAAGAAGAATCAAAGGACAACAAGGCTGGATTTGAAACCCGGGCGGTACATGCCGGACATGACTATGTCGCGGGTACGGGTGCCGTGATTCCACCGATCTACATGACCTCCACTTTTGAATATGGAAACGAGGGGGGCTTTGATTACACTCGATCCGGAAATCCGAATTTTCGCATGCTTGGCCGAACCTTGGCGACTCTGGAGGGGGGAAAGCATGCCACCGTATTTGGCAGTGGTGTGGCAGCAATCACTGCGGTGGTATCCACCCTGAAGTCGGGTGATGTGGTGGTGGCGGAGGAAAATATTTACGGCTGCACTTTTCGTTTGTTCGCCCAGGTGTTTGAAAAATTTGGCATTGAAGTGGTGTATGGTGATTTGAGCGAAACGGAAAACTTCGCTTTGATTGAAAAACATCAACCGGCCCTGGTATGGATCGAGTCGCCGACCAATCCATTATTGAAAGTGCTGGATATTCAGGCCATCGCTGATGTGGCACATGCGGCGGGTAGCGTTCTGGTGGTGGATAATACCTTCGCATCCAGCTATTTGCAGCGTCCGCTTGAGTTGGGAGCGGAACTATCCCTCTTGAGCACGACCAAGTA
>JAADHD010000232.1 GCA_013152075.1 Verrucomicrobiota bacterium
CTGACGACTGAATGAGCAAACCTAGTTTAACTTTGTTAAGTCCAAGGAGTGGCGGTTTTTTACCGCCAATTCCGAAGACCTCATAGACTTCGCTTTATTATTAATAGTTCAATTAATTCTGCTCGCCAGCCTTTAGGCACTTAAAAAGTGCCTCTCCTTGGGGCGAATGGAAATTTATGGCAGACTTTACAAAGTCAAGCTAGACTCAAATCATACCCCCCCGCCTGATTCCCTCAACAAAATGCATTCCCCTTTATGCATGTCACTCCTACACGCCCCACTATTCTGCGACCGCTCAATGCTCTTGCTTGTGCCCTCGCGCTGTCAATTCCCTTTGCCACAACGGCAGCGCCAATAGAATTGCTAGTATCTCCCGATGGCCCCATTCGCACGTTGGCCCAGGCCCGCGATGAGATCCGCAAGCGCCGCGCCGCTGATCCACAAGCTGCGAAACTCGCCGTGCGCGTTACCATTTCCGAAGGAACCTACCTCATCACCGAAGCCTTACGCTTCGAACCTGAAGACAGCGGGTCAAAAGAGGGCCCCGTCATTTACCAAGCCGCTCCGAACTCAAAACCGGTGATCTCAGGAGGGCGCCACATCACCGGATGGACAGTCGGCGATGACGGGCTCTGGATCACCCGCATACCAGAAGTCGCCAATGGCTCATGGAACTTTGAGCAGCTCTGGGTAAACGGGAAACGCGCCATTCGAGCACGAGAGCCTAATCTATATTTCAACTACCTGACAGCGGTGCGAGAAGAGGCCATCAAAGGCCAAAAACCTGACCTTGCCAGGCAAATACTCAGTGTGAAACCCCAGGAACTCACCAGCTTGATTGGAATTTCTGAAAAAGCGCTGCACCGCATCCAACTCGTTGCCTTTCACAAATGGGACAATACCCGCCGTTTTCTCAACGCCGCCGATCCTAAAACGGGACAGCTGATCATTTCCGGGCAGAAAATGAAAGCTCACAATCCGCTGAAACACAATACCGGTTATTTGCTGGAAAACTATCGCGCTGCGCTCGATCAAGCCGGCGAGTGGTTTCTCGACATTGACAACGGCACCCTCACCTACCACCCTCGTCCCGGTGAAACACCCGCCGACGCTGTCGTGATTGCCCCGGTAGCGGATAAACTGCTGGTCATCGCCGGGGATTCCTCTAAAGGAAAATTTGTCCATCACCTCGAATTCCACGGCTTGAGCTTTCGCCACAGCCAATGGATCACTCCTCCGACAGGCTTCAGCCCCGCTCAGGCCGCAGCGCCCATCGAAGCCGCCGTTCAAATCGACGGCGCTCATCACATCGTGCTGGAAAATTGTGAAATCGCCCACACCGGCATTTATGCGCTCTGGTTCCGTCGTGGCTGCCACAGCAATCTTTTAAAACGCAGCCACATCCACGACCCTGGGGCAGGCGGCGTGCGAATCGGCGAAATCGGCATCGCCGCCAAAGCAGCCGACTACACCCATCACAACACCGTCGATAACAATCTCATTCACAGTGGAGGCAGCCTTTTCCCCTGTGCCGTCGGTGTCTGGATCGGCCAAAGTGGCGAAAATATTATCACCCATAATGACATCGGCGATTTTGCCTACACCGGAGTCTCCGTTGGCTGGCGCTGGGGTTATGCAAAGAGTCTTGCCACCGGCAACCACATTGACTTCAACCGTATCCACCACATCGGAAAAGGCTTGCTCAGTGACATGGGCGGCGTTTACACCCTCGGCCCCTCGCCGGGCACGACGGTTAAGAACAATGTTATTCACGACATTCTTTCATGGAGCTATGGCGGATGGGGACTCTACACTGATGAGGGCAGCAGTGGAATCGTGATGGAAAACAATCTCGTTTACCGAACCAAGTCCGGCGGCTTTCACCAACACTACGGAAAGGAAAACGTCATCCGAAATAACATCTTCGCCTTTGCACGTGAGCAACAATTGCAACGCTCACGGGTCGAGGACCACCTGTCTTTCACCTTCGAACGCAACATTGTTTACTGGGACCAAGGCGATCTCTTCAAAGGCTCGTGGCAAGATGACAACGTCAGGCTCAATCATAACCTCTACTGGAACCCCAAAAACAAAACACCGCTGTTCAACGGCAAAAGCTTCGCAGATTGGCAAGCCGCAGGCAAAGATGCGAACTCTCGAATCGCTGATCCGCTATTTACCGCCCCCATCACAGACAATTTCAAACTACTCAAAAATTCCCCCGCAGAAAAAATCGGCTTCGTCCCCTTCGACGACACCAAAGCCGGAGTATACGGTGATCCAAAATGGATCCAACAAGCCCGATCATTCACCGCTGCCCTACCGCCGATGAAGGATCCCCCGACGCCACCGCCGACGCCACCCCTGGCATTCCAAGAAAATTTCGAAAATAACAAACTGCCTCCCGGCGCACGCATCAGCCAAAGTGAAGGTGTTGGTAAAATAGAAATTCTCGAAACCCCTCTAGCCAAAAGTGGTAAACGAGCCTTGAGAATGCTCAACATTGCCAATCAAAGCGGAAATCACTGGTATTTGAATCTCAAACACCAACAAGGAACTAGCCGTATGACTTTCGCTCTACGCCTCGGACCCGGCGCCGTCTTCCAACATCAATGGCGTGATTCAGCACGCCCCTATCTAGTGGGGCCGAGTTTTCAAATCGCAAAGGGCAAACTGAACCTTCCCGGCGGCCAAAACATCGACTTACCGACGGATGCCTGGATCAGTATCGAAGTGCAAGCCCCACTCGCTTCCCAAGCGGGAAAGTGGCAATTCAGCATCACTCTCCCTGGCGGCAAACCCCGAGTTTATAAAGATTTACCACTGCTCTCCCCCAAATGGAACAGCCTCAACTGGATCGGCTTCATTTGCCGGCCCAAAGTCGCTTCCGAAATCTGGATCGATGACCTGAAGCTAGACAATGTGAACTAATCCCAATCCCAATTTCCGCTGCTAAATCCTTTTTACTCCGGTAGTTTCAGATGCAATTTCTTCAGCTTCGGGAATAAAACCTGACGAATATAAAGATCATTCGGATGGATACGAGCATAGTTCTGGTGATTATCTTCTGCAGGATAAAATTTATCCAAGGGAACAATCAAGGTCACAATAGCCGTCGGATACACCTCGGCTTCTCCTATTTTTTTCTTGGATGCCGTCGCTATCTCTTTCTGCTCATCTCCTTCGTAAAAAATAACCGAGCGATACTGACGCCCACGGTCATTGCCCTGTCGATTGACTGTCGTCGGATCGTGAAGTTTCCAGAAGGCATCAAGCACCTTATCCAAACTAACCTTGTCACGATCAAAGGTGACCTTCACCACTTCTGCATGGTCAGTTTTGCCACCGCATACCGCTTCGTAATTCGCGTCAGCCGGCGTTCCCCCTGCATAACCTGATATCACTGCTGTCACCCCGTCCAACTGATGCAGCACTTCTTCCACGCACCAGAAACAACCGCCTCCCAACACCACATGGCCGGCATTTTTCGGATCTTCAGCCTGGTCAGGGTTTTTTGAATCAGCGGCATTGACCTGCTCTGCCGGCGTAACTTTTTCTGTATCTCCTTTTTCAGATTTGTCCGTCGCTTTATCATCAGATTCGGATTTCGGTGGAGCACAGGAAACTGCCCAAGCCAAAGTAAACATCACACCCGCCACCATGAAGGCATTTCCCGACCAATAATTTTTTGTAGTATTATTCATAAAATATTTCTCACTTTTCTCTAAATTCGCGTCATTTCAACAAGCTAATGTTTTACACAAAACAACACTCACTCAGCTTTGTGTCCTGACATAGCGTCGAAGTTCAAATTCAGAATAAGACGCCAGCACTTCCTTCAGCTCAAATTGGTCTTCAAATGCAGGGAAATAGGCATCCCCTTGGTATTCTTCGAAAATAAAGGACAAATAAAATTCTTCGCAATTCGGCAGTAATTTCTCATATAGAACCGCTCCACCAATCAAAAACGCCTCTTCTTCCAGACCCAAATCCTCCAAGGCTCTGACCGAATTCACCAATTCGAACCCCTCCGGCGCATCTTCCCATTGCCTCGAAAGCACAATATTCCGCCTTCCCGGCAGAGGCCGCCCAATCGACTCGCAAGTTTTTCTTCCCATCACGATTGGATGGCCCATGGTCAATTTTTTGAACCAACGGAAATCTTCCGGTAAATGCCAGGGAAGTTTGCCATCCTTTCCAATCACTCGATTGGACGCCATCGCCGCTATTGCTTTTAATTTCATCACCAGCGATTCAAAAAAAACTCACACTGCGATCGGCGCTTTGATTCCCGGATGAGGATCGTAACCTATCAATTCAAAATCTTCGTAAGTAAAGCCATCAACGGTCTTCACCTTAGGGTTTAATTTCATTTGCGGCAAGGGACGTGGTTCGCGTGACAACTGAAGTCGCGCCTGATCCAGATGATTGGAATACAAATGCAGGTCTCCAAAAGTATGCACAAACTCACCGGGTTTCAAATCACAGGCCTGAGCCATCATCATCGTTAACAAGGCATATGAAGCAATGTTAAATGGCACACCAAGAAACAAGTCAGCACTTCTCTGATAAAGCTGACAGCTCAATTCTCCCGCTTCCACGTCGACATAAAACTGAAACAGACAGTGACAAGGCGGCAGTGCCATCCTCGGCACATCGCTGGGATTCCAAGCACAAACCATATGTCGCCGACTTTGCGGCCGCGTTTTGATTTGCTCCACCACCTGGGCAATTTGATCAATCGGCGACTCTCCCTCACCCGTCTGCCAAGCTCTCCATTGCCTGCCATATACCGGGCCAAGATCTCCCTTTTCATCAGCCCATTCATCCCAGATTTTCACTCCGTTATCCTGCAAATATTTCACATTGGTGTCTCCTTTTAAGAACCATAACAACTCATGAATGATCGAACGCAAATGCAGCTTCTTGGTAGTCAATACCGGAAAGCTGTCCCGGATGCTAAACCGCGCCTGAGCACCAAACACTCCAATCGTTCCCACGCCGGTACGATCATCCCGGGTTTTCCCCTCATCCAATACCAAATTCAGTAAACGGTGATACTCCTGCATAACATCAGCTCAGAACTTACCGTTCCAAACCCTAATTCCAAATCCTTAATTCTTAATTGTCATCGCTTCGCTCAGACTGTCTCGTCCGCTTCGCGGTCTCGGCTCCTAATTGCCTCCGGCTGTCTCAGCGCTTCGCGCTTCGGCTCCTAATTCCTAATTCCTAATTCCCTGCCTCCGCTGTTTTTTTTCGGATCGCCTAGTCTTCTCCTCCTTCAATCGTTTCTTCTGTGCCTTGGAACGTCTCCTTTTCCGATAACGCTCACGTGCCCTCAATCGCTGCTTCTCCAACTTCGCTTGCTTCGCTCTTTCCTCCAATCGCTCACAAAGAAGCATTCTTGCCTGATAACGATTAAAGCTCTGAGAACGCCCTGCCTGACATTGAACCTCAATGCCACTGGCCTCATGCTTCAAATACACTCGCGATGCCGTTCGGTTGATTTTCTGCCCACCCGATCCTGTCCCGCCAACAAATTTCTCGATCAGACCGTCTTCAAAAACGCCAAGTCGCCCCATGCGTTCACTCAACTGTCGCTGTTTTTCCGCACTAATCATGATACGCAAACTTTACAGATTTCTTAATTACAACCGGAATACCGAAAACCTCATCCTATTACCAATCAAATACGCGTGATTTAAATAGGATAACCATAATTACCATAACACATAAGGCCTTCCTTTAGTTGGACTATACGCTCTTCATGAGATAGAATCCCCTAACTTTTCTTTTTCGTAAGATCATGACAAAGACCATGGTAGAACGGCTCTCACACCGTCTTCATTTTCATTCCATCAGCTTGGCTCTGTTATTGGGCACAAGTTTTGCTTGGCTTTCATCAGTAACTGCTCAGCAAGTGGGCTTGCCCGCGGGTTCAGACGCTGATCACAAAAGGCTTATACGCTTACGCGCTGAAGCCCAAGCCGCCCAACAAGACGCGCAGCTTGCTGCGCTCAGGCGAACGGCCACTCAAAGCACTGATAAAAGTAACCGGGACAGCGTCCTCGCAAGAGCCCGTCTGGACAAAGAATTCAAGCGCCGGGCCGCCCTTGCCGTCCAGCAGCAACAGGCAATCAATGCCTATGAAAAAATCAAACAATCCGAAATCGATTCTTGGAGCGGCAAAGGTGAAAAAATCTCACGCGGAGTCCCCTCAGATTTCACCGCCAACCTCCCCCCTCTGGATGAGGGCACAAAAAAGAAAAAAGGCCTGCTGAACGGGATGGCGAACGCTCCCGGCAAAGCGCTTAAAGGCCTCGCTTCGTTGCGACCTCGTTTATTCAGTAAAAAAAGTAAGCAGGCATACTCTGATCCTGTCGCTCAGTTTGCACCCCCCGAAAGCCTATCGCTTGATTCCGTGGCCCCGCGTATTCCTGAACCAGTAGCTCCTGTTGAAAGTGAAACAATCGATCCTCCTAAAAAGCGCGGCTTCAGAATCCCTCTGGTCAGCAAGCTAACCGGAGGCAAGAAGGGCAACGAAAACCCGTATATCGCCGAAGAAAAGCCATCCGACTCACCAGAGCAAATGCAAGCTGACGAATCCGCTGTATCCGACACCCCTCCGGAAAAGAAAAAAGGCTTCTTCGGCATCGCCTCCATTGGCAATAAGAACAAAAATAATGCCGAGGATACAGGCGATTATTACGGCCCCGACAGTGCCGACATCGCGAGTGAAGAAACTAAATCTGGCTTCCTCTCCAAATTTTCCCTAAAAAAGAACAAAGAAGAAAATGTGCAGGATGTGGGTGATGGGCCAACAGAAAGTGGCAACAGTCCAAGGAAAGATATTTATGTCGTGGATACCCAGAAAGCACAATTCTTCCCCTTTGGAGAAACCGGCAAACAAGCTGACGCTCAATCCCTCGGTGAAGGAACCATCGTCCGCATGACCAAATCCGGAGATGACTGGTCCTCAATCGAACTGTCCTCTGGAAGCATGGGGGTCATTCGCAATAAATATCTGCGGAAAGCCAAATCCAAAGAAGTTCCATCCAACATGTTTGCCCACAAACCCAAAGCCCCTTACCCAACCACTGCCAGGATCAGCAAACCCCGGTCTGCGACTGGGAAAGGCGCAACACATCGATACCGGGAACCCGTCAATGTTCCCCTCCCCGATTTACCGTCAGGCGGCGCGGAACTCGACAGCCCCATTGGCAATGGCCTATTGCCACCTCTCCAGGAAAGCGCGATCCAGTAACTCGTTCAGTATGCGAACTGAAAAAGGCCTGCTCCCGACGTTTTTTCTGACAAGCGTCCTCCTGCTTTCGCTTACTGTAAGTGGATCCGCTGAGCAAAAAATAAATCTGAACCTTTTTGGTAAGAAAAAAGCGAATCAGAATCAAACTGACTTGCCCACCACGCTACCATCGAATGTCCGGCAATTACTGATCGCTACCACGGCTGATAAAAACAGCCACCGCGGACAGCTCTGGGTTTTTCACAAGCCGCAAGCCAATTCCGACTGGCAAGCTGCACTGTTTTCAAAACCCGTCCCCATACTTCTGGGCAGCAAAGGACTGGCCTGGGGAAGAGGCTCTTTGCTTAACCCCAAAGGCCAGGTCAAAAAAGAACGGGACGGCAGAGCACCTGCCGGAAGTTTTGCCATCGGCAAATTGTATGGCTATGCCGCCAAACCTCCAAAGGGCACCGCCCTTCCTTACCATCAGGTCGGCAAATGGGATGCCTGGCCGGACGATCCTGCCAATCCTTATTATAACCGCCACGTTGTCATCGACCCTAGACGCGGCATACCCTCATGGTTTGAAAAACAAAAAATGCGCCACGGGGATTTTGCCTACGAATGGTTACTCGAAATCCGCCACAACGCCGACCCCCCACTTGCCGGGGCGGGCAGCGTGATTTTTTTCCACATCCGGCGTGGCCCGGATCGCGCCACCAGCGGTTGCACCACCATGGAAAAATCAAATCTCATTCGAATCATCCAGTGGTTACGCCCTAAAGGTCATCCCCAATACGTTTTGCTGCCTCGATCCGATTACAAACGCCTCAAAAACCACTGGCAATTGCCCAACATTTCCGGCTGAAACCTCCAGCCTTATTTTGTTTTTGCTTAAAACTTGAACATTATCTTGGATTTACGTATCTAATGAATAATAACAATGTTTAACTAAATTCGATCACACTGATATAACACCTTTTATGACGCCGCCGCCCAACAGCTCATCTTCACCTCGGCGCTCCGGGTTTGAAGCAGACGGCAGCCCCCCTCCTAATCAGTTCCGAGTCCTGATCGTCGATGACCAGGCCGCCAACCGCCGTATTCTTTCACGTCTTCTCAATCTGACAGGCTACCTCACGTCCGAAGCGAGTGATGGACAAGAAGCCCTCAACCACATCGCAAGCCAAGCGGTCGATCTGGTGATCATGGATGTCGAAATGCCTAATATGGACGGATTGGAAGCCACCCGGCAAATTCGCAAACTTAGAGATCCTCGCATCTCTTCACTGCCCATTCTGGCGGCAACGGGAAATCCTCAGAATAAAATCCAACAGGAGTTGCTAAACTCTGGAGCCAATGCGTTTTTGACCAAACCCTTTGACTCCCAAGTGCTACTGAAGACGCTCGCCAACCTTTTGTCTCCCTCACCAGACCCGAGCCTCGTCGTGAAACCACCCGACAAGCGAAACGCCAAATCGACATCAGTGAAAAACCTGCCTTAAGATATTCTGCCCACCATTCCCCGGCCGAGTGTTTTCAACAACTCCCACTTGCTCAAGCTGTATCGTTTGTCGAATACACGAAATTGATCCGCTTTCATCTTGTCGAGCAATTGTCTGTAAATGACCCGCATTAATTCCGAACACTTCACCGACTCTCGATCCACTTCGGGAAGAGCGGCCGCAGCTTCAGCATAAAAATCTTCCGCTCTAGAGCTGATGAATTCAGCCAAAGCGAAAAACCTGGTATCGTATTTTCGCGCCAGCAGATCATCCTCACTATACCCAAAACGCTTCATATCCTCCCGAGGCAAATAAATCCTTCCCACCTCAGCATCTTCTGCAACATCACGTAATATATTAGTCAATTGCAAGGCATAACCCAGAAGCTCTGCATACTCCTTGGTGCGTTCGCGTTCATATCCAAAAATCTCTATACTCACCAAACCCACGGCACTGGCCGCCCGATAGCAATATTTTTTCAGCTCTTCAAAATTCTCGAAGCGAACCGGTTCATCGAGATCCATCTCCATCCCGTCGATAATTTCCAACAACATATCTGCCGATAAGTCGTAACGCTTCTGTAAATCCACCAACTCGGATTCCAGTCCAGGCCGCACTTCCGTAGCCTCACCTTTAACAAAAACTCGCCATTTATCCAAGCGGGCACGCCTCTGCTCCACGTCAGCCTCTCTGTCATCGACAATATCATCTACGGTCCGGCAAAAGGCGTAAAACACCCGCATATCTGCACGTTTTTCTTTCTGTAAAACAGCAAACGCAAAGGCCAGGTTCGATCCACTGGCTTTGACGATGGACTCGCTGTCCGCTGGGGGCTGAGTGCTATCCATGAACTTCACCAATTATCAACAATCAATCCACGCCTGGCTTCAAGCAGTCTCATTATCGTATCGAGCCCCAATGATGCCCAATCGGCAGATATACAAACATTGCCCTGCCTATAAGATTGTCCCTGGCCACCGTTCCCCAGACTCGACTATCAGAACTGTTCGCACTGTTATCGCCTAGTGCGATATACTCCTCCGGCCCCAAATTGAAATCGAGTTTATAGCCCGTGGTATAGCCATTGTAGCCATCCTTCTGAGACATCACTTTGACAAAACCTTCCGCTTTAGCCACCTCTCCATTAATCAGTAAGTTAGGCGGTTGCACTTGCAAATGGTCACCGGGAACCCCGCCCAAGCGCTTGATATAATGTTGCGCTCCGCCTTTCCTTTCCTCCGCGGAAAACCGATCTTCAATCCCCCTGATTCCCCGCGTCACAAAAACAAACACTTCGCCGCGCTTGGGTTTCCTCCAATGATAGGAAAATTTATCCACTAAGACCTGATCCCCTGTATCAATGTATCCTCGTGCAATCACCTGCCCCTTTTTGACCACCGGATTTCTACGCAACTCGTTAGTGATGAGCTCCTTTATTTTGCCTGCACTCCCAGCAACCGTATAAACTCGACCACTGCGGCAAGGGATAGCTGTCCGAGTGAAAAAAACCATAGATTTCACAGCCTTGATCTCCGACACCAGTATTGTGTCATCGCCCTCCGACACCAGATTCACATAACTACGACCGTAATAGAGCTTTTCCCAAATTTGGCCGAATCGACCCGGTTCGGTGTATTCAACTCCATCTATTGGAGACGAATCACGGTGCGAGTGCGCAATAATTCCATTCAAAGTCGGCTGCATCGATCCCGTTGGGATTTTAAAAGGCTGCACAAAATACGCCCTGATCCCCATGGCGATCACCACGGCAACAAAAATCACTTCCAGGTTTTCTTTAAGCATCGAGCTTTTATATCTCGGCACCGATTCCTCGCAGGCCTCAGTAAGCTTAACCGCCGCTTCATTCAATTCCTCCTTGCTCACTCCTGGGCGTTCAAGCGCCTCTCTGAAGTCTGCTTCTATACTTTCGACATTCTTGCCTTTTTCCGAAGAAATCAAATCTCGATTGTAACGCACAAATTTGCTCACCCCTTTTAGTAGCAGGTTCCCATCCTTGATATGTTTCGGTTTAAAAAAGCCCATGATTCAATCCTAATATTAAAAACTACTCGAAAAATATAAACTCGAAACTAATCGCTGGTTTTTAATACTTTGATAAAAGCTTCCTGGGGGATATTTACTTTTCCGATCGCCTTCATCTTTTTCTTCCCGGCCTTCTGCTTTTCCAACAATTTCCGTTTCCGTGAAATATCGCCTCCGTAACACTTGGCTGTCACATTTTTACGCATCGCCGTGATCGTTTCTCTGGCAATGATTTTTCCGCCAATCGTTGCCTGAATCGCCACAGTAAACATCTGGCGAGGAATAACTTCTTTCAACTTCGCCGCCAAATGACGCCCCCGAGCCTCGGCTTTGTCGCGATGCACAATCGACGAAAAGGCATCCACTGATTCCCCGCTGATTAACATGTCCATCTTCACCAACTTAGCCGGCTTGTAGCCTGCATGTTCGTAATCCATCGAGCCGTAACCGCGAGTCAGGCTTTTTAACTTGTCATTGAAATCTACCAGAATTTCATTGAGCGGGAGCAAACAGGTCAGCATCACTCTGATGTCATCCAAAGTCTCGGTGTTTTCCAACTCACCGCGTCGTTCCAGCACCAGTTTCATCATGTCGCCAATATACTGGTTCGGCACCATGATAAATACCCGCACAATGGGTTCGGAAATCTCTTCAATCACCTGCGCCTCCGGCAGAAAGCTGGGATTATCCACTTCCAGTTCTTCCCCATTGGTTTTTTTAACTTTGTAGATCACTCCCGGATAGGTGGAAATCACATCCATGCCGAACTCGCGACGCAAACGCTCCTGCACAATTTCCATGTGCAGCAAACCAAGGAAACCACAGCGAAAGCCAAAACCCAGCGCCACCGAACTCTCTGCCTGAAAAGTGAAAGCCGCGTCATTGATCTGCAACTTGCCCATCGCAATTTTGAGCTGCTCAAAATCATCCGTGGTCACTGGATAAATTCCGCTGAACACCATTGGCTGCACCACATGAAATCCTGGTAACGCCGTTTTACAAGGGCGCTTGGATTCAGTAATTGTATCGCCAATTTTGACCTCGTTCGAAGTCTTCATATTGGCGATGATGTAACCCACATCGCCAGCGTTCAAAACATCCTCAGCTGATTGCTTCGGAGTAAAAATGCCCACCTCCTTCACCTCGTAGGTCTTGCCCGTGCTCATCATTTTGATGCCGGTGCCGCGCTTTAGCTGCCCGGACACCACGCGCACATAGGAAACCACTCCACGGTAGGTATCGAATAACGAATCAAATACAATTGCTCTCAATAAGTCATCCTCCGGTATCTCCGGATGAGGAACCCTCTCCACCACCGCTTCAAGAATTTCTTCAATCCCGATGCCCATTTTGGCACTGGCTTCGATTGCCTCTTCGGCCGGGATCGCAATGATATCCTCCAACTGTTTTTTGGCCATCGGCAAGTCCGCGCCCGGCAGATCGATTTTATTGATCACCGGAACAACCTTCAAATCCTGTTCCATCGCCAGGTGCAAATTAGCAACCGTCTGCGCCTCCACTCCCTGGGCGGCATCAATCAGTAATAATGCTCCTTCACAGGCCGCGAGACTGCGGGACACTTCGTAGGAAAAATCCACATGTCCCGGCGTATCCAGTAGGTTGAGGCGATAGGTCTTTCCGTCCTTCGAATCAAAACTCATCGTCACCGGATGGGACTTGATGGTGATCCCTCTCTCCCTCTCAAGATCCATCGAGTCCAGTAACTGATCCTGCCGTTCACGTTTGGAAATCGTCGATGTATGCTCCAACAGACGGTCCGACAGGGTGGTCTTGCCATGATCAATATGCGCGATGATCGAGAAGTTACGAGTGAGCTCGATAGACATCGTGGGTGATTCAATTTATTCGGTGAAATGGCTGATATTTATAGCTCAGCCGAGGCGCGGCACATTAGCCGCGATCCCCCGTAAAGTAAAGAACTCACCCCCCTTAATAGACTCAAGGACATCAATGCGCCTCTGCGCCTATTTCCACCACGCTTAAACCGCCGCAGCTTTTTTACTACTACGCCCCATGCGTTTGCGCTCACTATTACAGAGAATCCGTTTTCTCATGCGCAGGTTTGTCGGAGTCGCTTCAACCAACTCATCCGGCGCAATGTATTCAATCGCCCGTTCCAGTGAAAATTTAATCGCCGGCGACAACTGAATGCCTTTGCCGTCTCCTTTTGAGCGGTGATTGGTCAGATGTTTTTCCTTGGTCGGGTTCACTGGCAGATCATCCGCACGAGGGTTTTCTCCAACCACCTGACCCTGATAAACCGTTTCACCTGCTTCAACAAAAAGTTTACCGCGATCCTCCAGAGCATCGAGAGAATACGGAGTTGCCACTCCAGTTTCCATCGCCACCAAAGTCCCGGTCATGCGAGTCGGAATCTCACCGCAATGTCCTGCGTATTCATGGAACAAGTGACTCATCACCCCATGACCACTGGTTATATTCATCAACTCTGTTTCAAAACCAATCAATCCTCTAGTCGGGATGACCGCCACGATTTCCTTACCGCCACGCACACTGTCCATGCTTTCTACCTGCGCCCGCCGTCCGGTCAGACTACGCATCACACCGTTGACATTATCTTCCGGCACTTCGACAAAAACTTTTTCAAAGGGCTCCAACTTCCTCCCGGTTTCCTCGTCCGTCTTATAAATCACGGTTGGGCGAGATACCAGGACTTCAAAATCCTCCCGTCGCATCTGCTCCACCAACACGGCAATCTGCATCGCTCCTCGCGCTTTTACATTAAAAACACCCGCGCGGTCACTGTCGGAAACCTCCAACGACACGTTAATTTTTGTTTCGCGCATCAAACGATCACGTATCTGTCTCGTGGTCACATTCTTGCCGTCTTGTCCGGCAAAAGGGCCGTCATTAATCGAAAACTCCATCTGCACTGTCGGCGGATCGATATCTACAAAAGGCAAGGCCTCTGCTTCTTGGTCAGCAGATAAAGTCTCACCTATGTCCACATCTTCAAAGCCGGATATCCCGACAATATTGCCCGCGCCTCCTGAGCTAGATTCGCTTACCCCAAGTCCACTGTATTCAAATATTTTCGTAATGGTTGCCCTGTCGCAAGCACCCGATCGGCGGTGAACAAATACCTTGTCCCCCTTCTTCACTTCACCACTCAATACACGGCCCACTGCCACCCGTCCCACATAATTATCCCAGTCGATATTGCTAACCAACATCCGGAACCCTCCTTCTTCAACTACCGGCTCCGGCACCTCATCAATGATCGTTTGCAACAAGGGTAGCACACCCCCGCTTTTATCTCCATCCGGGCTATCCATGAAATACCCGTCCCTTGCACTGCCGTACATAAACGCCGCTTCAAATTGTTCATCGCTCGCATCAAGATCGAGAAAGAGTTCCAGCACTTTTTCCTTCACTGCCAGCGGCTCAGCATGATCTCGATCGATCTTGTTGATCACCACCACCGGGCACAAGCCCTCTGCCAAAGCTTTGCGCAACACAAAACGAGTCTGCGCCTGGGGCCCTTCGTAGGCATCCACCACCAGCAGAACTCCATCCACCATCTTCATCACCCGTTCCACTTCTCCGCCAAAATCAGCGTGGCCAGGTGTATCAACGATGTTGATCACATGCCCCCCCCAGTGAACAGCGGTATTTTTGGACTTGATCGTGATCCCTTTTTCACGCTCCAGGTCCATCGAATCCATCGCTCTTTCCGCCACATTCTGATTCGCGTGATAAGCACCACCCGCCTTCAGCAATTCATCCACCAATGTGGTCTTACCGTGATCCACGTGCGCGATAATAGCGACGTTCCTAATTTTTACGCTTTGCTTTTCCATCCTGATCAATTCCAGCCTGCCGTCACTCTGAAAGCGGTGACGGCGTTATTCCAAACCTCGAGCGCAGACTCATGCCACAGAAATGACGGGAAACAAGCAGATTATGTGCTCTATGGAGCTCAAATTAGCGAAGAAAGTCAATTTGGCGGCGTAAACGCCCAAACAAACGCAAATTCACCTGCAACTATTCACCCAACACTAATCATTCCCCTTAGTTCTTCTTCCGTAATCACCGGCACATTCAGCTTTTCTGCCTTATCCTGCTTGGAGCCCCCCCCTTCTCCAGATAACAAATAATGAGTGTTTTTACTGACAGATCCGGTCACTTTCCCCCCTTTGCTTTCGATCATTCGTTTAAAATCGTCACGCGGAGAAGACAACGCACCGGTAATAACAAATGTCTTGCCTGAAAGCGGCAAGCCTTCCGCTCCACTCTCAGTAGGCTTTGGGGCATAGTTGTCGGACTTCGGTGAAATCCCCAAAACACTCAATCGCTCAAGCACAGACCGGCCGATATCCGATTCGAAAAAATCCAGTAACTTACCTGCTGCCACCCCGCCTAGTTCTGATGCCACTTTATATTCAGATAAGGATTCACTTAATTCGGCCATGCGAGGTTTGTATTCATCGTGAATCGCTTTCCTTCGCGCCTTCTCTTCTTCGCTAATACTTTCCTTTCCAGGTCGATAGGGATGATCCTTACACCAGGTCTCCTTCTCCCCACGTTCGCGAATCATTGCCAAAACTTCGCTACCAGGTAATGATTCGAGGTCAGGACACAAGCGCGCAATTTCCCGTGAAGCGGAATTTCCAACCTGGGAAATACCCATGGCATAAATCCACCGCGACAAAGGTTTCTCTTTGATCGCATTTTGCAGGGCATCCAACACAGAGCGCGCTCGTTTTTCTCCGAAACGCCTGGGTTTCGATAATCCTCCCGATTCCATTTTTGCAGGATCCAGTTCCAAATCTGCGAGTTGCTCTTCGGAAAGAGTGAACAAATCGATAGGTGAACGAGCCAGGCCATTTTCCACCAACTTGATCGCCACCGATTCACCCACGCCTTCAATGTCGAGGGCCTTGCGTGAAGCAAATTGGAGAATTTGGTTCACATCCTTAGCTGGACATTTATTATTCACACATCTCCAGGCTACCTTTCCTTGCTCGCGCTTAATCGGCTCCTCACAAGAAGGACATTTCCCCTCCCCATAATCAAACAGCACAAATGGCTGACTATCCTGGGGGCGTTTCTCTTTCACCACTCGCACCACCGCAGGAATAATCTCGCCCGCTTTTTCGATCACCACCGTGTCACCAATACGAACATCCTTCCGGTCAATTTCATCCTGATTATGTAAGGTCGCTCGTGCCACCGTCGTACCGGATACCAGCACCGGTTCCAATTCAGCCACCGGCGTGATCACTCCGGTCCGTCCCACCTGCACCGTAATTTCCTTCAACAGAGTCTCCACTTGTTCCGGCGGAAATTTAAACGCCGACGCCCAGCGCGGAGCACGACTGGTCGCCCCAAGTTCCCGCTGAGTAGCCAGACTATCCACCTTGATCACCGCACCATCGGTCCCATAAGGCAAATCATGACGCAGTTGATCCAATTCCTCGATTTTGGCAAAAACCTCTTCCAGTGTATTCACATGCCAGACCGGATGATTTCCCCGCACTCCCATTTTTTTCAATAGCTCGAAAAACTCGCTCATCGATTCGAGTTCCAATCCATCAACAGCTCCAAAACCATGCGCAAGAAACTCTAACGGACGTTTTGCCACTTCTCTGGGATCCAACAACTTCAGGGTACCTGCCGTGGAATTTCTAGGATTGGCAAAGGTCGGCAAACCCGCCTCGTCACGCTGAACATTCAGGGCAGCAAAAGCCTCGTTCGGCATGAAAACCTCGCCCCTTATTTCCAGCAAACGTGGAGCTCCCTCCGGCAAACGCAAAGGCACCGTCTGCATCGTGCGCACATTGGACGTCACCACATCTCCACTCACTCCATCGCCGCGAGTCACTGCATTTTCCAAACGCCCGTCCACATAAATAAGCGATATAGCTACTCCATCGATTTTTGGTTCCACAATGAGCGGGATATTCTCCAGACCGGTCAACTTCTGCAGACGGGCAAAAAAAGCAGTCAGCTCTTCTTTCGAAAATACATCATCTATACTCAGCATCGGCAGACGGTGAGTCAGCT
>JAADHD010000376.1 GCA_013152075.1 Verrucomicrobiota bacterium
TCAGACTCTATCTGGCCAGCGCCCTGCAACGCCTGAAACCCGAACAGCGCTGGAGTATCGCCCAAGCTCTCTCGACTCACGGTGAAGACGCAAAGGACGCCAATCTGCCTGTAATGATCTGGTATGGAATTGAATCACTTGTAGAAGCCGATTTAAAACGCTTCACTCAACTGATCTCAAGCGCGCGCATCCCCCTTATCCGAAGACACATCGCCCGCCGTGTCGCTTCGCTGCCCCAATTAGAAAAATTCACCTCTGGAGTAACTCTTTTAATAAGCGTTATGAACAGCACCACTGATGAAGAAACTCATATCAATGTGCTGACAGGCATCAATGAAGGTTTCACCGGACGCCCCAGCGTTCCACAACCCGACGGATGGAAATCGACTTATCAAAAACTTTCATCCAGCACGAACTCGCAAGTGCGCGAGCAAGCAACCATGCTGGCGCTGACTTTCGGCGATCCGAATGCCCTGGCCGATCTGCGCAAGTTAGCGGGTGACACTAAAGCCGACGCCGAAACCCGGATCCGGACGATTGGCGTTCTGATTGACAGCAAAGACAAAAAACTGGACGACCTGTTGATCAAATTGATCGCGGACACCGCCACTCAGGGAGCTGCTCTTCGGGGACTGGCCAGCTATCGTCACCCCGAAACCGTCAGCGCCATCCTCGCGGCCTATTCCAATTTCGATTCAGCTTCAAAACAAGATGCAGTGCAAACTCTTTGCTCCCGACCTGAGTGGGCAAGCTCACTTCTGGATCAGATCCAAAAACAGAACATTCCCAAAACAGATGTCTCGGCATTCACCCTGCGTCAGTTAGCTGCTTTCAAAAAACCTGAAATCGATAGCCGCATCGAAAAGATCTGGGGCAAAGTTCGGCCGACCACCAAGGACAAAAACAAACTGATCGCCAAATTTCGAAAACAATTCACCCCTGCCGCCCTTGAGAAAGCAGACCCGGCAAACGGGCGTCTAATTTTCCAGAGAACCTGCATGGCCTGTCACACCCTCTTCGGCAAAGGCTTACAAATCGGCCCCGATCTCACTGGTTCCGACCGTCGCAACCTCGATTACGTGCTCGAAAACGTGCTCGATCCCAACGCCTTTGTCGCCAACGATTATCAAATCACCACCCTGGAAACGAAAGATGGGCGCATCATCACCGGCATGATCAAGTCGGAAACCCCTAATGCCCTGACCGTCCAGGTGCTCAATCAAGAGGTCATTGTGCCCCTGCCGGAAATCAAAACCCGAACCCTTTCCCCCCTATCCATGATGCCTGACGGCCTCGCCGCCACGATGACCACTGAGCAATTTCTCGATCTGATCAAATACCTCTCCAGTGACCAGCAAATCCCGTTGAAGTAATTTCCCAACTTTCTGATTGAGAAATGACACTTCCCCTGCATCTTCCGGCATGGGAAAATCATTTGAATTCGAACCCGTTGAACTCGCTGAACCGATTTCAACGCCAAACCGTGAGATCAAAACAGAAATTCCGGTCCGTGCTTCACAGAGCACGGTCGAAGCTCTGCGAAAATACGAACCTATCTCAATGAGCGGTCAGCCCTTGGTGGTGTGGAACCGTGCTGAAGGCGTTCACATTTTTGACGACTACGGCAATAAATGGCTCGATTTTTCATCCGGTGTTTTGGTAGCGAATGCTGGTCACGCCCGTGATGAAGCTAAAGCAGCGATGCAAGAAGTCGCTGACCGCTTGCACCACTCTTATTGTTTTCCAAATAAAGAACGTGCTGCCCTCTGTGAATACCTGGTTGAAACTTGTGCCCCTGAATACATGGACAAGGTATTCCTTCTGACTACCGGTTCCGAGGCAATTGAATGTGCAATCAAAATTGCCCGTGAATACGCTCACCAAAGCGGTGGCGCCGATAAGGATTTCATCGTCACCTTTGAAGGTGATTTTCATGGCCGCACCATGGGATCACAAATGGCTGGCGGAATTTCAGGTCTCAAAGGCTGGATTTCTAATCCTGACCCCTGCATGGTAAACGTTCCCATTCCCGATGGTTTCCGTGGCAAAGACACCTCTTTTGATGGCTTCCTCAAATCGTTAGTAGATCAAAATGTTGATCCAAAAAACATTGCCGGCATCTGCCTCGAAACTTATCAGGGTGGCACCGCCATCCTACTGCCTGATGATTACATGCAAAAGCTGCGTGCTTTCTGTGACGAAAACGAAATCCTATTGATCTTCGATGAAGTTCAATCCGGATTCGGACGTTGTGGCAAAATGTGGGGTTTCCAACATTATGATGTCAAAGCGGACATGATCGTTTGCGGTAAAGGTATCAGCTCAGGCATGCCTCTTTCGGCCGTGATTGGCGTTTCAGATTGGATGAATGTTTTCCCTCCAGGTTCCATGACCTCTACCCATACAGGCAACCCGGTTTGCTGCGCGGTTGCCTTGGCCAACATCAAGCTCATCGTCGAAGACGGCTTGATCGATAACGCGGCTAAATTGGAAAGCATTTTCAAACAACGCATGGTGCATTTTGAAGAGAAATACCCTGATCGTGTTGGCCGCGCTGAAGCCACCGGACTCGTCGCCGCCGTGCAAATGGTTCCCGAAAAAGGTAGCCTTGAGCCCGATCACGAAACAACTTTCGACATCATCAAACACGCCGTCGAACACGGCTTGATGATGTTTGGCCCTGTGGGTCAAGGCGGAGGCACCGTCAAGCTCTGTCCACCACTCTGCATTACCGAGGAACAGCTCATCGAAGGACTCGACGTGCTCGAAGAAGCCTTCGATGCCGTGTGCGGAGAATAATTATTATCGGGTATAATGAAATCCGAGTGCAAGGCAAAATAGTTAAGCTACTGGTAGCTATGCGTTTCGCCCGTTGCCTCCGGCTGTCTCCACCCCGCTCCGGCTCAGGGCGGGAAGAGTTGGGTTTTTTACTCAGCGCTTCGCACTGGGATTAAATCGTTTATATTGCCAGCCCTGAAAGGGCGCTTTCAGTAAACAATGGCTAATTTTTTTGTCCTGCACTCCCCACCAAACCCTAAACTACCCCTTCGGCTGTACCGCATTACCCGCTCCCTTTTCAAGCCTACCCGGATTCGCCGGA
>JAADHD010000440.1 GCA_013152075.1 Verrucomicrobiota bacterium
GAGAAGTATCTGGGTAGGGAGTATCGTAAAGGGTGGGTGTTGGGCTAGGGATATAGCGCTCTTTTTAACCACGGAAGGCAGGGGAAAACACGGAAGGAGGGGGGACTCCTGCTGGGGTAGAAGGGAGGGTTTTGCCGCGGATTTCGCGGATGGGCGCGGATAAGAAAGAAGAGGGGGAGATGTGTTGATGTGGGGTTTGCTTGAATGAGTGGGTGAAATTCATGGGATACGTGAATAGGTTTCTTGTCGAGTGGCATTAATCGTGCTTTCCTAGATGGGTAATTCATCCACACCTACTTTTTATGTCCGGACCGATTGTTAAGTTTTGCCTGTTCCAGTTATTATTCATTGTCTGGCTTGGTGTTGGGCGAGCGCAGGACAAGCCATTGTCCCAGGCAACGCCGGTTGCTGAGTTGAAGGTTAAGGAGGGGTTTAAGGTGGAGCTGCTGTATTCTGTTCCGAAAGCTGAGCAGGGTTCGTGGGTCAGTATGTGTTACGACAACAAGGGGCGGCTGATTGTATCGGATCAGTATGGAACGCTCTATCGCATGACGCCGCCTAAGCCGGGCGAAACTTTGTCCAAAGGGGATATTGAAAAGATCAATTTGGATATTGGTGAAGCTCAGGGTCTGCTCTTCGCTTTTGATAGTCTTTACGTTGTGGTGAACGGCAAGGTTAATAAGGGAAGAGGCTTGTATCGAGTGAAGGACACCAACGGGGACGACAATTTTGATGAGGTGAAACTGTTGCGCAAATTTGCTGACAAGGGAGGAGAGCATGGACCGCATGCTGTTTTGCTCGGCCCGGACGGTGCTTCAATTTATGTGGTGGTCGGGGATCAAATACCGCTGACTGAATTGAATCAATCACGAGTGCCGCAGGTCTGGAATGAGGATCAGTTGCTGCCCCGGCCTTACGGCAAAGGTTTCATGAAAGGAATTCCGGCTCCGGGGGGATGGATCGCGAAGACTGATCCGAATGGGGAGAACTGGGAATTGATTGCGACCGGGTTTCGCAATCAGTATGACGCTGCTTTTGACCGCAACGGCGAACTGTTCACTTACGATGCCGATATGGAGTGGGATATGAACACGCCCTGGTATCGTCCGACCAGGATCAATCATGTGACTAGTGGCGCGGAATTTGGTTGGCGCAATGGCGGCGGGAAGTGGCCTGCTTATTACCCCGACAGTTTGGCGTCGGTAGTGGATATCGGGCCGGGATCACCGACGGGGGTGGGTTTTGGTTACGGGGCAAAATTTCCCAAGAAGTATCAAGATGCTTTTTATGCCTTGGACTGGAGTTATGGAAAACTTTATGCCGTTCATTTGAAAGCCAAGGGGGCCAGTTTCACCGCAGACTTTGAGCCTTTTATCACCGGCAGGCCTCTGCCTTTGACTGATATTCTGATTCATCCCTCTGATGGCGCGATGTATTTCACTATTGGGGGACGCAAAGTCCAATCGGGTTTGTATCGCGTGACTTACGTTGGAGAAGAGAAGCTTGGGGATAATCTTGGTGTGGCGCCCAGCAAGCTTTCCGGTGTTCGTAAGAGTCTCGAAGTTTTTCATGGCAAACAGGATGCACAGGCTCTGGTGAAAGCCTGGCCTTTTTTGGGTGACCCGGATAGGCATCTTCGATTTGCTGCGAGGATTGCAGTGGAAAGCCAGCCGGTAGGGACTTGGCAGGACCGGGTACTTGCGGAGAAGGATCCGCTGGCTGCGATCAATGGAGCGATTGCGCTGGCTCGACATGGTGACAAAAACCTGCAGGGAAAATTGCTGGAGATGTTGAATAAAATCGAGTGGAAAAGTTTGGGCGAGACTCGGCGTGTTGATCTGGTGAGGGCTTACAGTCTGGCTTTTATCCGAATGGGCGCGCCGGATGACTCGATTCGACAAGTGCTGGCTGATCGGATGGACCCGTTTTTGCCGGGCAAGACGCCGGAGCTTAACACTGAGCTTTTGCAATTGATGGTTTACTTGCAGGCTCCGAGTGCTGCAGAAAAGGGGATTGTTTTGTTAAAAACAGCGCCGTCACAGGAAGAGCAAATGGCTTATGCTAAATCACTGCGTCACCTTAAAGTAGGCTGGACGATGCCCTTGAGGGAGGACTTTTTTAAATGGTTCACGCTGGCCGGAGCTTACAAAGGAGGCGCGAGTTTTGGATTGTTTGTGGCGAACATGAAGAAGGACGCTTTGGCGAATTTGTCGAAAGATGAGGCGGTGGCTTTGAAGACGATTATTGAAGCCAAGCCGGATAGTAAAACGCCACAGTTTACTTTTACTCCACGGGGTTTTGTCAAAGCCTGGAAGGTGTCGGACTTTGATGATGTGATCAACGTGGGGCTGGAGGGAGGACGTAGTTTCAGCAATGGCAGGCAGATGTTTGGCGCGGGCGCTTGTTTTGCCTGTCACCGCTTTAAACAAGAGGGTGGGGCGATTGGGCCGGACCTGACCAGCGCGGGCGGCAAGTTCAGTCCGCGTGATTTGCTGGAATCGATCATCGAGCCGAGTAAGGAAATCAGCGATCAATATGGAGCAACGGTTTTCACTAAAAACGATGGCAGTGCTATTGTGGGGCGGATCATGAATCTTGGTGACGATACCCTGCGTATCAACGTGAATATGATGAATCCGAATGACATCGTCATGTTGAAACGCAAAGATTTGAAAGATATGAAAGCTTCGCCGACGTCGATGATGCCGCCGGGACTGACTTATACGCTGAGCAAGGACGATGTGCTGGATTTGCTGGCGTATTTGTTGTCGCAGGGTAATCCGGATGACCCGATGTTTAAGTGAGAGTAAATACAGAGGGAAGAGAACCGCGAATGGACGCTAATACACGCGAATAAGAGGGAGGGGAAGAAACGGATGGAGGAGGAGGTTTGAAGATGCTGATTGTGGGATGGGGAGAACTGCGAACGTCCTACGCCAAGGTTACGGCTGGCAAGATGGCCGTTAATACATGTGAATAGAGACAGCTTGAAAAGCTGTTCCACATTTCATTTTGGCTGACTTTTTAGGGAAGAGTTTATACAGTCACAAAAAGTAACTATTCAGATGCTAGGTGATAGCGTAGATACCTGAAGAA
>JAADHD010000464.1 GCA_013152075.1 Verrucomicrobiota bacterium
CCCCCGATCAATATCGATGAGCGCCCCGGATGGATTCACCGCAATCTGATAATAACTATGCGCTTCGGTCTCCAATAATATTTCCACCGCATCCCCATACCAGATCGCTTGATCACCGTTTTTTGTCGTTGCAATATTGAGTTTTTCACCGGGACGCTCCTCGCATCGGATCGCAAAATAGAGATTGCTGCCTACCCAGGCCACCTTGATGCTGGTGCCGTAAACCGCTTGGCGCCCCGTCTGCAGTTCACGAAAATTTCCCGTAGCTGCGAGCGAACATTTCTCCCACAGGAAATCATCCAACTTGCCGTCGACGACGATTTCACCACGCGGTTGACTGACCAGACGCAGTCTCGGAACCGGACCGCGTTTCTGTGACAATTGTTTACTCTTATCACGCAAGCTGTTGAGAAAATTATCGATCAAAGCAATGCGCTCGGCATACACCGCTCCCTCCCCCGCTTTGTTTTTGGCCGCCGCAAAAAGATCGAGTGCCTTGTTGGCGATCTCTCCATCCGATTCCATCTCACGCCAGTTTTTTTCACAGTAAGCAAAAAAAGCGCCCATCTCTTTCGCCGCGGGGCCGTAGAATTTTTGCACATACTCATCAAAAATTACCTGCGGACCCTGATCCTTGCCACCCCAGTAATTGCGCGCGGTGAAGTAAAGCAGGAAATGATTATAACCAATCGCCTTCTCCTTGAAATCCATCGTGATCCAGATATCCTCGCCTCGTGACTGCCCAATGGTTTCCTTGATGCTATCACCAAGTAACTTGGGAATATAAGCCGGTAAATACCATCCCCGACCGGTGAAAGGATAGTTCTCGAAAATCTCGATCGGACGGTCGGTCTTTTTCTGCCAGTTCGCACGCAAACGACGCAGATCATCCCGATCTCCCGTCAAAGGGCGCCGACCACCGACAATGATGACCTGCACATTTGGTTCCAGCTTGTCGATATTGTCCGGCGCTTCGGTGTATATACCGTAGGCACAATTGGAGATGAGTTTATCCGGATGTGTTTTGCCCACCTCCTTCGCCACCCGGTTGACAAAATCCCAGACATAGTTGGAAGCACGACCCCGGTTACCCAGATGAAGCGACTCCTTGCCCTCGCAGAGTTTGCATTGGCAAATCGCCGAGTAACCATCCGGCGGCATGATCGAAACCACATCCATGTCAAAGTGGTCGAGTTGGGTGCGAGCAAAAAGCACTGCCTCTTTGAGCAATTCCTCATTGGAATAACAAAGCTGATTATTTCTCAGATTGGGATCGATGTGTCGCTTGCCCCCATAGAGCGCAAACCAATCTGGATGATTTTTAAAGGTCGCCTCGTTGTCGGTCATGCCGTGCATCCCGTGAGCCGCCTGGCGCCCGTAGGGTTGGCGCACCCCGAGTCGGAAGCCCCACATCATGGCATCGCGGCCATACAGGCTTCCGCGAAAATTAAGAATACGCATCGGGAAATCCGGCGTCACGGTTTTGTCCATTTTTGACAAGGCAATGCTTTGCATTTCAGGCAACACCTCGCCGACGTCACCCGGCATGTACCAGCGCACCCCCAGATCACGCAGAAAACCATCCACGGCGTTGAAGGATCCGCGCTCATCATAAGTCCACATGTTTACTTTACCATTCTTGTCGATTTTCTGCTCCTTCGGCGTGCCAAAAAGCGCATCCGGCCCACTATAATGTTTGTGCAGTTGCGAATGCATGTAACCCCACTGCTTGCCGGTGATTTTATCCCACACCTTTTGCATCTTGCCACTGGCAATATCATTGTTATTGCGCGGCCAGGGTTCGGTCGGAACAAAATTCGTGTCATCGCCGATAAACACCATCCATTTGTCACCTGATACCACTCGATAGGCTCCGTTTTCCAAACCCTTGCTGGTGATGCCAAGTTTCTCCGTATGTGGGCTCTGGCCAACATAGAGTTTCACCGGCATCTCACTTGCAGGCTCGCTGACGATTGCCAACTTTGCTCCGGTGATTTTCTCGACGTAAGTTTGCAACTCCTGCGCTGCCAGATGAGTCGAACGCGGCGGATCCTTGGCGATGACAATTTCCGCATTCGCTTTGCCGTTTTCGACGATGAAGGTTTCAGCAATGACGGATGCCAAGCTGAGAACAAAGCACATTACCAAAGGGAATATTACCTGAAGTTTTTTAATTTTTGTTATCATAAGAGTTATCTGTCTTTTGCAACTATTCGCCGCTCTTTTTGTAGCGTCGGCTTTAGCCGATAATTTCACCGCTATAAGCAATCTACATCGGCTAAAGCCGACGCTACATTATTCATTCTTCAGTTGTGAAAACAATTCCATCAACTTCATCACAATCTTCGGCGACGCTCCTTTTTCGGCACGGTTGACGGTCAACCAGGTTTCATAACCGCCCAGCTTATGTTGCTTCGGCGAGGGCAAGTAACCGTTACCTCCGTTGGCCAACTCAATGGTGAAGGTGTCGGCGAAAGGACTCTTGGATTCGATCTCCAAGCCAATCTCGGTAAAGACCTCAAAAGGCAAAGCCGCGATACAGAGATCACCGATGCGAAAAACCTGCGGGGCGATTTCGAATGTCTCGGGAAACGCCGCAGCATCAATCGCCCGCCGGGCAAAAAGTGCCTGCTTCGCATATTCTCGTGAGTCAGGCTTCGGGTTTTCAAGAATCCCTTTGGCACGTTTGAGCCCCTCGGCGTCGGGTCGACGATAACGCAAGGTCATCTCCGCCTGCACGGCTCCTAGTTTCACCCAGTCCTGATGTTTGATAGTTTTACGAACAGACAACACCTCCTGCGCCAGATCCTCGGCAACCAGGCGCATTTTTTCGTAAGGTTCGTAGTGCTTTTTCTTTTTGCCGTAATTAGCGTAGTCATTATTATTGATGTCCCCGCTGGGACCATTGCTCAAAATGCCCACGAAGGGCGGATCTTCCTCCTTTGGAGCCAACAACTGTCCAATGCGTTTGCTGAACACCCCAAAATAATCCGCCGAGATGTGACCTTTGCCAACCCCACCGACGTAGTGCAACCAGTGGTTGGCCAGCAAGGCAATCGGGCGTCCCTCCTTCGATTCGACCGAGAGAAAATAA
>JAADHD010000215.1 GCA_013152075.1 Verrucomicrobiota bacterium
AGGCCGACTGGCTGCAATTCCGCGGCCCCAACAGCAACGGCTATGTGGAAGGGGCAGACCCTCCCACCGCCTTAAGCAAGGAGGCCATCGCCTGGAGCGTTGAACTTCCCGGGCGCGGACTGTCCAGCCCCATCGTAGTCGGTGACAATGTAATCGTCACCTGTGCCAGTGGGCCGGATCAACGTCAGCTTCATATCTACAGCTTCGACAATAAAAGCGGTGAAATTCGCTGGCACCGCCAGTTCCTGGCAACCGGACGCACCATGACCCAGTCCAAAACCTGCGTTGCAGCACCTAGCCCTGCCAGTGATGGAAAACGCATCTATGCCCTGTTCTCCTCAAACGATCTGTATTGCTTCAGCCTCGACGGCGATTTGATCTGGATGCGCAGTTTGACTCTCGATTACCCCAACGCATCAAACTCGTTGGGACTGGCTTCATCGCCAATCATCGTCGAAAACCGCCTGATCGTGCAGATCGAGAACGACAGTGACTCCTTTGCCTCAATCTAGATTCCGGAGTCAATGAGTGGAAAATCGCCCGCCCCAAATCCGCCAACTGGACCAGCCCCACCGTATTAAAATCCAAAAACCAACTTGTTGTCGCTTTGCAATCGTCGAAAGGCGTCCTTGGCGTGCTTCCCGCAACCGGCAGTGAAGTCTGGAATTTCACCAGCGGCGCCTCCACCATCCCTTCCGGAGCCGCAGCAGGAGATAAACTTTACATCCCATCTAATGGACTCACCGCCATCCAGACCAGCGATGTTTCCGGTGAAGAACCCAAGAAACTCTGGAACGAAGGCCAGCAAAGACCCGGCACGGCTTCTCCGCTCATTGTTGGAGAAAAAATCTTCGTCATCAATGGCGCCGGCGTTCTGACCTGTGCTGACCGATCTACTGGCAAACGTTTATGGCGCCTGCGCCTCAAAGGGCCTTTTTCCGGATCCCCCATAAGTTCAGGCAATTACTTGTTTATCTTCAACGAACAAGGAGTAGGACAGTGTGTCGACATTTCGGCCAAGGAAGGCAAAATCATCAGTGAAGTCGATCTGAAAGAGATGATCCTCGGCACCGCCGCTATATCAGGCAAAGGCCTCTACATTCGCAGCGACAACCACTTGTGGAAACTCGCCCAGCCGTAATCCAGCGGCTCGCGATCTTCTCCCCCCAGCCAAAAATCAACACATCCCCACTTGCAAAAAGGCTCCATCTCGCTTAAAGCAGGCGCAATATGCCTATCGCAACACCAAAACAATTCGCCGCGATGCTCGACGCCGCGCAGGAAGGAAATTACGCCTATCCCGCCATCAATTGCTCCAGCATTCCTACACTCAACGCCACATTCAAAGCTTTTGCTGACCAGAAATCTGACGGTATCATTCAGTTCTCAACTGGAGCCGGTCAGTTTGCTTCCGGCCTGAATCACAAAAACGCCGCTCTCGGAACCATCGTTCTGGCGGAAGCCGCTCATCGCCTGGCCGAGCAATACGGTGTTCTTGTCGCCCTGAATACGGATCACTGCCAGCCACACGTTGCTGCCGAGTTCCTCGATCCACTGATTGAAGCCACCGCAGCTCGCCGTGCCCGTGGAGAAAACAACCTTTTCCAGAATCACATGCTCGACGCTTCCGGCCTGCCGCTGGACGAAAACATGGCGATTTCGAAAGAATACCTCGCCAAATGCGTTGCAAACGAAATCATCCTCGAAGTGGAAGCCGGTGTGGTCGGCGGAGAAGAAGACGGCGCCGCTGGCACCGAAGACACGCCCGCTGAAAAACTCTACACCACCACCGAAGACATGTTGGCAGTTCACGAAGCCCTGTCACCCATCGGTCGCTACACCTTTGCCGCGACTTTTGGCAATGTGCACGGCATCTACAAACCTGGTTCCGTTAAACTAGATCCTAGCATCCTTAAAAAAGGACAGGACGCGGTGATCGAAAAATTCGGCAAGGAAGCCGCATTCGACCTGGTTTTTCACGGTGGTTCTGGATCGGCTCTGGAAGATATTCGTGAGACCCTTGATTACGGTGTGATCAAAATGAATGTCGATACCGACACTCAATACTGGTTCACCCGTCCGATCGCCAGCCATATGATGGAAAACTGTGAAGGCGTCTTCATGATCGACGGTGAAGTCGGCAACAAAAAAGTTTACGATCCTCGCAGCTATCTCAAAAAAGGTGAAGAAAACATGGCGACTCGTGTAGCAAACGCCTGTGACGATCTGCGCTCGACCGGAAAATCGATTCACGGCGACGTTTAGTCGCAGGGAAATCAGTTTTTAAAAGCCCGGCGCAAGCCGGGCTTTTTTTATTCCCCGCTATCAAACTTCGCTACTGCGGCTTCCAGGGATTAACCAGCTTGATTCCAAGATCAGAGAAATCGGCGGTGTTACGGGTAGCCAGCGTCAACTCATAAACATGCGCCGTTGCGGCAATAAGAGAATCCGCCAGCGAACGTGTACGACGAGAGCTAAAAACACTGCTACACTCCGCCACAGACAGATCCACTGGGATGATGTGGTTCTCAAAAGTCGGTTTGACTTGTTGTTTATACCAGGTCTCCAAAATATTTGAAAATTCCGGACTCTCTTTTCGAGCATTCTCAATCCCGCATTTGATCTCCATCATTGTAATCACACTGACATACCGTCTCATCCATGATGCTCTTCTGCCACTCAATCACACTAGAGTCACAGCGTTGCTTTTTTCGTAATTAGCGAGTAAAGAAATAGAAAAGGAAATCCCTAGATTCCCTCCCTGTTTCCTCTACAGTCGCGTTTTCATTCTTCCCACACCCGCACCTCATGCATACCCGCTTCCGCAGTAAAGAAATCAGCTGGCTTTCTTTCAATGAGCGAGTCCTTCAGGAAGGAGCCAATCAGGATGTCCCCCTGCTCGAACGCATCAAATTTCTCGGCATTTATTCATCCAATCTTGATGAGTTTTTTCGTGTCAGAGTTGCCACCTTGAAACGACTGGCAACGCTCGGGGATCGCTACAAGGAACTCAATATTCCCAACCCAATTGAAACTTTAAAGCAGATCAACGCCACGGTTGCCCGCGAAAATAATTCTTTCAACAAAGCTTACCACCAAGCGATTTCCGATCTGGCAAGCAATAACATCCACGTTATTGACAATCGTACTGTCCCCGCCAATCACAAGACCTGGCTACAGGACTACTTCATAAATACCGTTGCCCCGCGCCTGATGCCCATCATGCTCAAGGCCAGCGCCAAGTTTCCTCAATTGAAGGACAACCCCATGTATTTGGCTGTCCGACTCTCCAAGAAAAACGGCAGCGGCCGACCCGCTCATGCCTTGATCGAGATCCCGGGAGACCTGCCGAGATTTGTGGTTCTTCCCAAGTCCGGAAAATCTACTCTCATCATGTATCTCGATGATATCATTCGTTATGGGATTCCGGAAATATTTCTCCACCTCCCCTACGATGAGTTTGATTCATTTGCGATCAAGTTCACTCGCGACTCAGAGCTCGAATTTGATGACAATTTCACCGAATCCGTCTACGACAAAGTATCGGGTGGACTGCTCGCCCGCGAAGGAGG
>JAADHD010000299.1 GCA_013152075.1 Verrucomicrobiota bacterium
GACACTCGATGATATAGGGTTCAAGCAGCAGGCTGAAATTTTTGAGCAAGTTGCAGATCATCTGGGCGAGGCGCCTGCTGTGATGGACAGTGCGGATATTCTGGCCAATCCACAAATGGAGTTGAGAAAATTATGCGCTCACATCGATCTGGAGTTTCATCCTTCCATGCTGAGATGGCCGAAAGGCGGGCACAAAGATGATGGGCCCTGGGCCAGTCACTGGTATCAATCAGTTTGGAAATCAACAGGCTTTGGGAAAGTGGCGGCGAGTCCGCCCAAAGTTCCTGAAGAGTTCCGGGATTTGCTGGAAGAGGCGCAACCTTTTTACGAAATGATGTCAGCTTATACCTTGTGACAGTAAGCTCTTGGCAGTCGGTGGCGATATTTTTCTGAATTTGATCACAATACTTGAATCTCCTAAATGATGACTTGGTTTTCTAACAGTCTAAATCCTGCCCGCAAATGGGGATTGGCTGCCGGGGCATTGATCATCGAGCAGCAGGGCGATAATTCTCATGATCGATTAAAGATAAAACAAAGTCGGCGCAAGACGCGACGTCGACTTGTAGACGGGTGGGAAATTGAAGATCGCATCAAACTTCTTGAGACTTTGGTTTGGCTGGCTGAATCGGGTCACCGCACTGATTATGCAGAAGCCGTTGAGCTAACGCTTGAAGAGAAGTCTGCAAATTCAGGGTTCGATGAAAATGACAGTGCTGTGCACGAACCGCTCGATGTATTTATTCTCAAAAGTCATCGTGAAATGCAGCGATTGGGTTTTCTGGCTTGGGATCTGGTGCGTTTAATCGATCTTGCGCGTCGAGGGTTTCGTGTGGGTTATCTTGAAGAGCCGGAAACCTGGGTTTGGATCAATCACGCGGCGCTCCGACTGCAAGAGGAATTTAAATGCTGGGAGGACATGGGACGAAGTTGGGTGCTTGGTTTCAGTTTCTGGACCCGCGACCAGGGATACGATGATGAGTGGGAGATTAAGGCGGCAAAAGCCTGTGATCGGTTGGCTCACGGGCATAAGAGTCCCTGGCGAGGAGTTGACTGGGACACCTCATTAAAGATCAGCCCGGAGCAGCGGCTCCAGGAGGTAATCGATTCAAGCCCGAAAAACTACTGCGAGGAGTGTGATAGTCAGCTGCTTATGGGAGGTGAGCTGGTTAGAGACTACCGTTTTTGCAATTGGAAGTGTGCCAGGCAATCAGAGAGTTTGAGACATATCCCTGATTTTCCGGAAGATATCGTTCAGTCAGCAGCGATTACCGTGCAGCAATCGGGATCTTGCCCGCGCTGCGGAACAGATGTGGGCTCCCCGATCGAGGTGCATGCGTTTCATTACGTCGTTGCTTATATTGTTAGTCAAAACATTCGCAGTGACGCTGTTTTTTCATGCCGTTTCTGTGGCTGGAAGCGTCAAGCCGGACATATGCTTATTACTATGCTGGCGGGATGGTGGTCCAAGAGCGGAATGATTTTTTCTCCCGTCCAAATCACACGAACCTTTTTCGCTTTGTTTTCCAGTCCAAAAATGGGCAATCCTTCAGAAAAATTGCGCCATTATGTGCGGCGTCAGATGGCTGAGGACCTTGTTCCTCATGCGATGTTGCGAGCGCGGTTCAGTCGTGCTGAGCTTCAAATCGCCACGGGAAATCATCCTCTGCCTGACAGGGATACCTGTTGCCTTGCTCTGGTAGCGTTGTCTCTGGCGGGTACGGCGTGGGCGAGCATGTTGTTAACCGCGTTTATTCCCTTCCTCATCATTCTGTCAGCCATAGTCATTACAGCTTCTTCCTTTGGGGCGGTGATCTGCGGCCATCTGGCTTACAATAAAATACGCAGAAACCATGAATTGCTTGGGCTGCGTTATGCTGTTTACGCGTTACTATTTGCTTATCCGATTGTCTTGACTCTGATTTATTTGTTTTCCTATTAACGTCGAAGCTTCTTGTCATCGCTAAAGATGAGACTCTTTACAAAATGGGCTTTAGCAGCGTGCGGTAATTCTCTCCTAGGATCAGGAATTTATCCTTCTCGGAAATTTCAGCGCCAACAATTTTTCCCAACTCGGTTCCAAGTGAACGAGATGGCAAATGGCTGCCGAAGACGATACGTTCTGCACCAAGTTCCCGCACACCCATTTCGATAAAACCGGCAGTGGCATCGAAGCCGGAAGTTTCGATGAGGATGTTGGGGGAGTCACGCACGGCACGAATACCGCGTTCCCACTCGCCGCCGGCGTGGGCGCAGATAAATTTTTGTTCGGGGAATTTTGCTGCCAGCTCGACGAGTTCAGAAGGGGTGGACATGGTGGGGCTGGACTTGCCGCCGGTGATAAACCAGGTGTGTTGCATGATGACGCCTTTCAGTTCGGCGATGCGTTTGACCAGTGGTTCATAGTTGGGGTGGGTGCAGGCCTGGGAGCCGAGACCACCGCTGGTAAAATAAACGCCGAGCATGGGACCATCGCGCAACCAGCGATTGAGCGCGTCGAGGGATGTGGCGACGTCGTCCATATTCAACTGGATCATACCGATGAGAAGTTTGGGCCAGCGTTCGAGTGGTTTCAGAATCAGATCGGGATTGGAGCGAACTGCCTGTTCAAAATCCTTGTCGCTGGTGGTTCCGAGTCCGACGTGGGAAAAAAAACAGAGTTTTTCGAATTCCCCCAGTTTGATCGTTGGCAGAGTGTGTTCGATGTCGGCAATCGTTTGGCTGCTGCCATCTTTTCCCGGTTTGGAATAGGATGGCAGGAAATAGGAATCCCAGATGCGGTATTTTTTTAACTGCTCAGGTGAAGGCAGCCCGAGATGTCCGAAGGGTGTGTTCATCAGGCGGATATTTTCAAGGATAGCGCGGCGCTGTCTCGTAGAACGGAACGCAGCTCTTGATTCGTGAGTCGTGCTTCAGCGACACGGATCAGGGCGGCTTCGGGAATGAGAAAGGGGGAGTGGGAGCCAAACATCACGCGGCCCTGAGGAAGACTGCGCAGCAATTTCGCTACGCCGTCGGTTGAATCGGCGCGTGCGGTATCGAAACTAAGGCCGGGGGCTTTTGAGAGACTAGCAATCAGGCCTGCA
>JAADHD010000309.1 GCA_013152075.1 Verrucomicrobiota bacterium
AAGTGATAAAAAAAGCGGTCTTGTTGCCAAAGATGACTGACGTCAAAGAGGTCGTGAAGTTTTTCTGCGAGTAGTAAAAACCCTGCTCATGCTGCTTGTTTCAACTTACTGAATCTCCTTGATATAGGAGTGTGCCGCTTTTTCGAGGTCGCCGGCAAAATCGGCATACACGGTGGCAAAAGGAGGACGGAACCACGGGTAGGCACCGAGTAAGTCGTGGATGACCCGGATCTGGCCATCACAATCGGAGCCGGCGCCGATGCCAATAGTCGGGATTTTCAGGCTGCGGGTGATTTCTGCCGCAACTTCAGGAACCACGCTTTCCAGCACGATGGCTCCGACTCCCGCTTGTTGCAGATCTTTGGCAGAGCGCAGCAGGCGCTCGGCATCGTCCTGGGTGCGGCCCTTTTTTTTGTAGCCGCCCTCTTCACGCACTCGCTGAGGAAGCATGCCGATATGGCCAATCATCGGAATGCCGTGCTGAGTGAGGTGGCATACCTTGTCGATTTGAGAGGTGCCGCCCTCCAGTTTGACGGCATCAGCTCCGGCTTCCATCAGGCGCTGGGCATTCTCCAGGGCTTCGTCGGGTGTGCGATAGCTATGGTAGGGGAGGTCGGCTCCCAGAAGTGCATTTTTGACCCCTCGGGCAACGACTTGGGTGTGATAGATCATATGCTCTATCGTCACGCCGGTGGTGTCCTCCAGGCCGGCAAATACCATGCCCAGGGAGTCGCCGACTAGAATGAAATCGATGCCCGCTTCGTCTAGCAGGCGACCGGTGGGATAATCGTAAGCCGTGAGCGATGAAATGATCTCACCGGCGGACTTTTTTTCCTTAAGTAGCAGGAAAGGATCTTTATTCGAAGGCTGGGTCATTTTAGCAGGAGGGGCTGAGTGAATCGGCGAATAGTGGCGCGGCGACCTGTTCGAGAGGGGGCTCTTCCGAATCCAGTTCGGCAAGCAGGGTGATGATATCTTGGTGGTGACCGGGAAGAATCAGGTTGGGGCGTATTTCGGCTAGAGGTTGAAGCACAAAGCGGCGCTGACTGAGTCTTGGGTGGGGGATGGTGAGTTCATCGCTGTTGATCACCAGATCACCGGCGTAAAGAATATCCAGATCGATGGTTCGGGGGGTGTTGCGTTGGCGTTGAGTGGGGCGGCCGAGTTTGCCTTCTATTTCTCTCAGCCGGGATAGTAAATCGAGCGGAGAAATTTCAATTTCGAGCTCAATAGTCATATTGTAAAAAGAGCTGGTATTTTCTTCGCAATCAACAGGTTCTGTCAGATAGGCTGATGACGATAGGGCGGGTGAGTGGTCAATGGAAATCTTGCGAACGGAAGCTGCGGCTCGTTGCAGGTTTTGCAGCCGATTTCCGATATTGGATCCTAGGCCGATGCCGTATTTCATTTTGAATCCTATGTTCTGAATCCTGGGCTTTACTCATCAACGCAAGCCGAGCACATCCTGCATATCGAACAGGCCCTTGTTTTGATCTTGAAGCCACAGGGCGGATCTGACCGCGCCGGAGGCGAAGGTGTCGCGGCTGGAGGCTTTGTGGGTGAGCTCAACGCGCTCTCCTGATCCGGCATAGATGACGGTGTGATCTCCGACCACATCGCCGCCGCGTACGGCGTGTAGGCCGATCTCGGTGTTTTTGCGTGGCCCGACGTCGCCATGTCTTCCGTGCATGGTGTCGTCGGCGTAAGAGAGTCCGCGGGTTTCATCGAGGATCTCTACCAGGCGGCGAGCCGTGCCACTGGGGGAATCTACTTTGTCGCGGTGATGCATCTCGACAACTTCGAGGTCGAAGTTGTCGCCGAGGATCTCGGTGGCCCTTCGGGTGAGGTAAAAGAGGGTATTGACGCCGACACTGAAGTTGGGAGCTTTGACGATGGCGATGCTTTCCGAGGCTTTGTTGATGAATGCGAGCTCTTCATCGCTGTGGCCAGTGGTGCCGGTCACCACTTTGATGTTCTGTTGCAAGCAGGCTTCGAGCAGTTCGGTGGTGAAGCTGTGATGGCTGAAATCGATCACGGTATCGCAGTTTGCGAGCGCTTCTTTGAGTGCGCCCATATCGATCTGTGCGCCGACTTCTATTTCGGCGGTTTTCCCTGCGCAAGAGATGACGGCTTGTCCCATCCGTCCTTCGGCGCCTGTTACGAGCAGTTTTGTCATGTTGTTAATTGAGTGGTTCTATTGGTGGTCAACGAGTTGTTTGACTTTTTAAATAATTCCTAAACTTTTAAGAATGTCTTCCAAAGCGCTGCGTTTGTCGTCTTCCATTGCCACTAAAGGCAGGCGGACTTCGCCTGAGCAGATGTTTGCCAGATTCAGCGCGGTTTTGATCGGTACTGGGTTGGGCGCCATTTGCAACATGGCGCTGAACAGCGGGTAGTATTTCTGGTGGATCGCTAGAGCGTCCTTGAAGCGGTCGTCCAGAGCAGCGGACACTAGCTGGCTCATCGCTGCGGGGATGATGTTCGATGCCACGCTGATCACTCCGACGGCTCCCACGCTCATGAATGGCAGGGTGAGGGAGTCGTCGCCGGAAAGCAGTTCGAAGGATTCGGGTAGCACTTGTCTGAGTTGGTTGATTCTCTCGGAGGCGCCTCCGGCTTCTTTCAAGGCAATGATATTCGGACAATTTTCGGCCAGCCGCGAGACGGTATCGACATTGATCTCGATGCCGCAACGCCCGGGAATGGAATAGAGGATGATGGGTAGCTCCGAGGAGTGAGCGATCGCTTGATAGTGTTGGAACAGGCCTTCCGGGGAAGGTTTGTTGTAATAAGGAGCGACGATCAGAGCGGCATCGGCGCCGGCTTTCTCCGCTTGTTGGATCAGCGAAATGGCTTCGTCGGTGGAGTTGGATCCGGTTCCGGCGATCACGAGGCCGCGTTTGGCGGTGTGCTCTACGGCGAGTTCGATCACTCGAATGTGCTCTTCGTGGGAGAGTGTGGGAGCTTCTCCGGTGGTGCCGACCGGTACGACTCCTGAGATTCCGTTTTCGAATTGGCGATCAATCAGTGCGCAAAAAGCATCGGTATCGATACCTTGATCGGTGAACGGGGTGGCTAAGGCGGTATGGACTCCAGCAAACATGGTGACAAAATTTCAGTGAAAATCAGGATTAGATAGGAAAAAAGGTGCCTTCGAAAGTGAATTCGGCAGGACCGGTGAGAGTGGTGTTGTGATATTGGCCCTCATCATTTTGATCAAAATCAACCAGCAGGGTGTCACCACCGCGAACGGTGATTTTTACCGGCAGGGGGGATTCATTCAGTTGATGATGAATGAGAGAGCAGGCAACCATTCCGGTTCCGCAGGCCAGGGTCTCGTTTTCGACCCCGCGTTCATAAGTGCGGATGTGGATATGGTCGGGGCCGACGACCTGCATGAAATTCACGTTGGTGCCGGCGGGTGAAAAGTGTTGGTGATGGCGAATGCCTGAACCTAGATTGCAAATGTCGATTTTTTCCAGGTCATCCACCATAAGCACCGCATGAGGGACGCCGGTGTTGACGGAATGAACGATGACTTCCTCGCCATTGATGGATAGCGGGATGTTCATTTGCTGGTCATGAGGAGTGCCGAGATTGACCCGGATCGAGTCGGCGAGAATGTCAGCTTGAATGACCCCTGCCATGGTTTCAAAAGAAATTTTGTCCAAGGTGTCATCGTTCAGGCGATTGACAAAATGGGCAAAACAACGCGCTCCATTGCCGCACATTTCGGCTTCGCCACCGTCGGCGTTGTAATAGCGCATACGGTAATCGGCTCCGTTCTCTGCAGGCTCAACCGCCAGCAATCCATCTGCGCCGATGCCTTTCTGGCGTTGGCACAATTTTGCGATTTCTTCTCCTGTTAGAGAGAGAGTATTCTCGCGGTTGTCGACGACGACGAAATCGTTGCCGGCACCGTTCATTTTCCAGAAGTGGATCATTGCTCGGAATGGTAGTTCTTCCCTGTGTAGAGGAGTCTTGCCAGGGAAGGAAATTAGACTGACTTTACCGCATCCACAAGCGGTTTCACAAAGGCTTCGACCTGTTCTGCCAGATCGGATTTATCACCATGGGCTTCTACGCAGCGCACAATGGCGGAACCCACCACGACGGCATCAGCGGCTTGGGCGACACTTCGTGCTTGCTCGACGGTTGAGATGCCGAAACCTACAGCGACAGGCAGTTTGGTGTGCTGTTGAATTCCTGCAACTTGTTGGTCAATGTCGTCAGCGAGATCGCTTTTTGCCCCAGTCACTCCTTCACGGCAGACATAATAAATAAAACCTTCACCCGATTTGGTGATCGATTCGATGCGTTCATCAGGAGTCGTAGGGGCGATCAGGCGAATGTGACAGAGTTCACTCGATTCTTTTAACTCTGTATTCAGAGTGGTTTCTTCAGGAGGCAGGTCGAGAAATAAAACACCGTCCACGCCAGCGGCGGAGGCGTCCTGGTGAAAACGAGTGAAGCCGTACACGTAAACCGGGTTGAGATAAGTGAAGAGGACGATGGGAGTTTCCGAACCGGTTTTGCGCAGATCCCGCACCAGATCGAGAATGCCTGGAAGGGTTGCGCCTGAGTCGAGAGCGCGTTGCGCTGCCATTTGATTGACGACTCCATCAGCGAGCGGGTCGGAGAAGGGCACGCCGAGTTCGATGATGTCTGCGCCAGCTCGTTCCAGAGCTTGAATGACCTCCAGCGAGCGAGGCATGTCGGGGTCGCCGCCACCCACATAGGCGATGAAAGCGCTTTTGTTTTCACTGCGCAGTTGGCTGAATACTTGATCGATACGCTTGCTCATAGACGCCCGCAAAGTGTGGGCACTGTATGGTTAACGCAAGCGAGGATTTTGGGGAATGGGTCAGCTAAGAAGAATAGAAAACTGAACCGCAGATTGCACAGATGAAGAAGGGAGCATAGGGGGGGGGGAGAGAAGAGATTCTCACGCCCGCTTCGCTCAATGCGCAAAGAGCGCAAAGGAAGAGGGGATTGAGCCGTAGAAAGACGCAGAAGTAGTAAAGGTGGAGAATTCTTAGTGGAAAGAGGGGACA
>JAADHD010000310.1 GCA_013152075.1 Verrucomicrobiota bacterium
CCCTTCCATCTGAAATAAAACTCCTGTCTATTCCCCAATATGAACGTCCCCAAATCCTTCAAAATTTACGCCCTCTTCGCCACTCTGCTCTCCTCAGTATCCAGCCTACTGGCTAATCCCTTACACTACCCCGCTTCGGAGCCCGCCAAGGGGATAAAACTGGTTCTCATCGGTGACGACCACGAATACCGCTCCGAAGAAACCATTCCTGCGCTGGCTCGTATCCTCGCCAAACACCACGGCTTCGACTGCACGGTTTTATTCGGAATCGATGAAAAGGGCGAAATCGAAGCAGGCAAATCCAATATCCCCGGAATGGAAGCTTTGAACGATGCTGATGGATTGGTGATTTTTGCCCGCTTCCTCGCTCTGCCGCCCGAGCAGATGAAACACCTCGACAACTATCTCAATCGTGGCGGCCCGGTGATCGGGCTGAGAACTTCTACTCACGCATTCAACTACAAGGACAAAAACGATCCCTACTACAAACATCACTTCCGCTATGACGGTGACGATTACAAGGCAGGCTTCGGCCATCAAGTTCTCGGTCAAAGCTGGGTGGGGCACTACGGAAAGAACCACCAGCAAAGCACGCGTATCACCATCATCCCGGACAACGCACAGCATCCGATTTTGCGTGGAGTCAAAAACATCCACGTTCAAGCTGGCGGTTACAATGCCGAACCCGCTGATGACTGGAACATCCTCACCATGGCTCAACCACTCATGTCAATGAAGGCCGATGGCAAACCGGACGAAAGCAAGCCCCCCATGGCCAGCGAATGGACCCGCGAATACACTGGGAAAGATGGTAAGAAGGGACGCGTTTTCACTTCGCTTTACGGCGCTTCCGAAGACCTCCTTAATCCGGGTTATCGCCGCATGCTGGTGAATGCCGTTTACTGGTCACTGGGCCTTGAGAATCAGATCAAAGCTGATTCCAATATTGCTTTTGTCGGACCCTACAAACCCAATACCTTCAGCGGCAAGACTTTCGCTAAAGGAATCAAACCCTCGGCGTATGAAGGTTTTGAAAGCCCGATTCCGGCACACAATAATCTCGCAGGGAAAAAGTGAAGCTCTTGAAACTGTAAAACTCACCAACAGATAGCTTTCCGCCGTGCCTGTAACTAACCGATGAAAACCTACTTTTTATTTCTTTATACCATTCTCATTTCGAGTCTGGCCTTCCCTCTTGACGGCGCTCCTGATTCCCCGAAGCGCTGGCAAACTTACAACGGCTATCAAGCGGAGGGTTATGGCCGCCATATTGTATTGATCAGCGGCGATGAAGAATACCGTTCCGAAGAAGCGCTTTCCCAACTCGGAAAAATTCTCGCCCTGCGTCAGGGTTTCAAATGCACGGTTCTCTATGCCCAGGATCCTGAGAAACCCGGCATTATCAATCCGCAAATTCTGACCAACATCCCTGGACTGAAAGCTTTACGCACGGCTGACTGCATGATCATCGCCACTCGGTTTCGTGACCTGCCGGATGATCAGATGAAAGAAATCGACGCCTATCTAAAAAGCGGCCGTCCGGTGATCGGACTGCGAACCGCAAATCATGGCTTCAAGCCCAGCCAGGACTCCCGCTGGAAACACTATGGATGGAAATACAATGACCCAAAAAATCCCGGCTGGAACGAAGGTTTCGGAGGCGCGATTCTGGGCAGCTGGTTTTTTAGCCATCACGGCTTGCATGGCAGCGAGAGCACTCGAGGAGTTATAGAAAATGGTTCTGCTCAACATCAGATCCTGCGCGGAATCAAACCTGGTGAAGTATGGGGTGCGACGGATGTTTACGGAGTGAAAGAACCGATTCCTGGTGAAGACGTACAGATCCTTCTTCGCGGACAGGTACTGGACGGCATGAATATAGATTCCAATCCAGTCGGCCCCGAGGTAGCCAACAAAAAAGGACTGAAAAATCGCAACCAACCCATGCAGGCCCTTGCTTGGACTAAAAGCTACCAGATCCCCGGTGGGCGAAAAGGACGCGCTTTCTGCACTACTCTTGGCGCCTCCCTAGACCTGCAAGCTGAGGGAACTCGGAAGCTCCTAGTCAATGCAGTGTATTGGTGTCTCGATGAAAAAGCCCAGAACCCTGATGTGCAACTCGTCGGCGCCTTCAAACCCAGTCCCTTCAAAACTCATCCGATAAAATATTGGCAAGAGCGGCAGTTGAAAGTATCGGATTTTGATTTGCTCTCGCCCCTGTATACCCAGAGCTCCAGCAAACCCGCAAGCGAATACGATTCATCGCTGGGTGGGCGTGAGGGTTTCGGCTACGAGTTTGCCGCTCACCCGGTGAATCGTGATCGCATATATAACTTCTATCGTCGGCAGGCTGCGCATTTTCTTCCCAAACGTTATCAGGGTGATTTGCCGACGCTCTTGCCTCGCTACCCGGATCTGGATGGAGCCGAAAACGGCCATTGGGGTAAATACGGCAAAAACGGCTACCGTGATCGTCGCTGGCAGATCATGGAGCATGGTGATGTGTTCTCGGGCATCCTGCGAATCAACAATGAAACCTTCACTCGAGCGGTCGCAGTGCGTTTAGATGACAATCTGAACTGCGCCTTCGATACTCTGAGCAAAAAATACACCCATGTATGGAAAGGCGATTTTATCGAGTTTAATCCCAGCCGCTGGGGAATTGGTGGAGGCATTCGACCTGGCGGAGACATCGTTGCAAAGGATATCGAATCCGGAATCCCTGATGGTGCTCGTTACATCGGCCATGTTCGTCGCGGCAAACAAGTGGCCTTCCAATTTGAAAAAAACGGTAAAACCTTTTTCTCCATTCCTGTGGTCAAAAACGGATCCTTAAGCGTCGAATCCAATCTTGCCTCATTGCCCGAACCCAGCGCGCGCTACGCGGACAAATCAATCACCTTGTCAGGACGACTAGGCAAAAACATCCCCAACGCCCCTTTCGCCATTGATCGTATTCCGGTGCCGCTGCATAACGAATTCGGATCGGTGATGCTGATCGGCGGGCACGACTTTTTCTCCAATGGAGACGCTGCCGTCTGCACCATGGCTGGCGATGTGTGGCGCGTCAGCG
>JAADHD010000250.1 GCA_013152075.1 Verrucomicrobiota bacterium
TGTTGTTTGGTGAGGCGGGTGCGAAGACTCCTTATGAAGTCTTTTATTATTACCATCAGAAACAACTACAGGCGGTTCGTTCTGGACCGTGGAAACTGTTTTTTCCGCTGGGCTCTGCCAGAGTGAAGTCGTTTTTCAAATCAAAGGAAAAACCTGATTATTTGCTATTCAATGTTGTCGAGGACATCGCCAGTGAAAATAATGTCGCTGCGAAGCATCCGGAAATTGTAGAAAGACTTAAACGGTTAGCTGACGAAGCTCGAGCGGATCTCGGGGATCAGGGCAAGCAGGGGGCAGGGCAACGGCCTCCGGGAAAAGTGGACAATCCTGTGGCGCAGATTTTGAAAAAATAGCAAACGTTGTATGAAAACATTCACTTTGAAATGTAGTCGATCTAATGCGCTTTTTGCGCTGGTTGTTTTGAGCTTTTTGCTGGTGATTTTTCCGTCGGCTCTTTTGTCGGGCAAGGAGATACAATCTGATCCGGTCATTGGCAGAGACATCATGGTATCGATGCGCGATGGGGTAAAATTGGCGACGGATGTTTACCTTCCGAGTAAAGAGGGCAAGGTGATCGAAGGGAAGTATCCTGTCATTTTAACCCGTCTTCCCTACAATAAAGATGGGTGTAAGGGTTACGCGCCGTTTTTTGCGAAGAATGGCTACGTGTTCGTGGCTCAGGACACTCGTGGGTGTTTTAAATCCGAGGGAGAGTGGCACATGCTCACCGACGATGGAGTGGATGGAGTTGATACGGCAGCATGGATCGCCAAACAACCGTGGTCTAATGGCGAAATAGGTATGATGGGAACTTCGTATTTCGGTGGCACCCAGCATGCGATGGCGATGGCAAAAGCGCCGCAGTTGAAAACAGTGATACCGGTTGATGCGATGTCTAACCTGGGTCATGCCAGCATGCGTTACGGGGGGGCGTTTGAGCTGCGTTTTTGGAATTGGATTATCAACAATGCAGGAAGTGCCAGCCGTCAGGCGAAAGATCCAGGCGTTGCAACTGCGCTCAAGCAAATGGCGGCGCAGCGCAAGTCTTACCTGATGCAGCTTCCTCTGAGACGCGGCACCACACCGCTCAAGCTGACTCCTGATCATGAGAGTTGGTTGGTCGAGGGAATGAAAAACGGGGCCAATAACGATTTTTGGAAGCAGAACAACGTTATTGATTACCCGCAGGATTATAAAGATATTCCCGTTTATCTGGTAGGTGGCTGGTATGATTCATGGGCCAGCAATACGACAGCTAACTACATGGCTCTGACTCCGGCGATCAAAGGGCCGGTTTATTTGATCATGGGACCGTGGATTCATAATGGACAGGCGGGTTCTGCTCATGGTCAGGTTGATTTTGGCGGAAATGCGGCTATTGCCAAACCGCTCGATTGGCGTTTGCAGTGGTTCGATCATTGGTTGAAGGGAAAGGGTGAGGCCGTGGGTAAGGCGGCCCCTTTTAAGAGTAAGGTGCGGATTTTTGTGATGGGGCAGGGAGACGGACATAAGACCAAGGCGGGCAAACTTTTTCACGGTGGCTCCTGGCGGAATGAGCAGGAGTGGCCTTTGGCGCGGACAAAATACACCGCGTATTATCTTCAGTCGGACGGAGGGCTGGCAACGGAGAAATCTGAATTGGGACAAACTTCGACTTCATTTGAGTTCGATCCCAAAAATCCTGTGCCTACGATAGGGGGTAATATTTCTTCCGGCGAAGGTATTCTGATAGCCGGAGCCTACGACCAGCGTGGAGGAAAGCATGTGTGGAATTGGCAGAAGCCGATTCCGCTTTCTGCACGAAATGACGTGTTGGTTTTTGAAACCGAACCGTTGAAACAGGATGTGGAAGTCACCGGGGAGATTGAGGTTAATCTTTGGGCTTCATCTTCGGCGCTGGATACTGATTTCACCGCCAAGTTGATTGATGTTTATCCACCGACTAAGGATTTCCCTGAAGGGTTTGATCTCAGCATTGGGGACGGTATCATTCGGGCACGTTTTCGTGACTCTCTTAAAGAAGAAAAACTCATGAAGCCTGGAGAGGTATATCCGATGACGATCAAGCTTTACCCCACTTCCAATGTTTTCAAAAAAGGGCACCGGATTCGTGTAGATATTTCTAGTAGCAATTTCCCTCGTTTTGATGTGAACCCGAATACCGGGGAGCCGCTCAATGATAATCGCCGTGTGCAAACCGCGATCAATACGGTGCACATGGATGCGGAACACCCTTCGCATATTTTATTGCCAATAGTTCCGATCAGTAAATAAGACCTCACTCATATCCGCTTGAAGCAGCAATGGATCTCGTTGTTATCAAAGGATAAAAATTTAACTCAAAACAGAAACTATGAAAACACACAGCATTCAAAAAGCATCGTCTTTGGTCGCGGCATTGGGCCTGGCGCTTGTCTCCGTGCATGGCGCTGACCCCAAGCCGGATTCCGATCCGGTGGCAGCGAAGGATGCCTTGGCTTTGATACATGTGCCGGAAGGTTTTGAAGCGGAGCTGCTACTGGCCGAACCGGATGTGATAGACCCAGTGGCAATCAACTGGGGCGCGGATGGCCGGCTGTGGGTTGCGGAAATGGCGGACTACCCCATGGGCATGGATGGCAAGGGCAAGCCCGGCGGTCGGGTTCGTTGGTTGAAGGATAGCAACGGCGATGGCAAGTATGACAAGTCGGTGGTATTTGCCGAAGGACTGGCTTTTCCCAATGGCATTCTGCCGTGGAAAAAAGGGGTGTTGGTGACGGCGGCTCCTTTGATTCTTTATTTGGAGGATACGGATGGCGATGGGGTTTCGGACAAACGAGAGGTGTTGTTTGAGGGGTTTCAGGAAGGCAATCAGCAGTTGCGAGTGAACGGTTTGGTTCGTGGTCTCGATAACTGGATCTACTGCGCCAGTGGAGCTCATACTTCAAATTACGGTGCGGACAATACTATCAAATCCATCAAGACGGGCAAAGAATACGCTCTGGGCAGTCGGGATTTTCGCTTCAATCCGGAAACGGGTGAACTGGATCCGCAATCCGGGCCGAGCCAGTTTGGTCGTAACCG
>JAADHD010000246.1 GCA_013152075.1 Verrucomicrobiota bacterium
TACACTCGCAAAAATGTGCTGACCAACTACAGCTCGCTCGATGCCTTCCTCAGTTCTTGGAAGGACGCTGACAAAAAGCGCGCCATCGTCGAAGAGTTGGAAAATCACGGCGTCATTTTCTCAGCGCTACAGGACGAAGTCGGTTGCGATTTTGATCCCTTCGATCTGATCTGCCACGTCGCCTACGAGCAAAAGCCGCTTACCCGCCGCGAGCGCGCTGAGACTGTGCGCAAACAAGACTACTTTACCAAATACGGCGAACTCGCCCGTCAGGTTCTCGACAGCCTGCTTGAAAAATACGCCGATGACGGGCTACTCGATCTGGAAGACATGGCCATTATCACCCTCGACCCGATCAAACAACTCGGCACCGCCCCCGAGATCGTAAAAGCCTTCGGCGGCAAACCCGCCTACGATGAAGCTATCCGCGAACTCACCAGCCACCTTTACGAAGTCGCCTGATACTTTCCGCTCTCATGAATACCTCTCAAGAAGACTACTTTATAAGCCTCGTCGAAGAGCTGCGCAAACTCCCCCACGAAACAGAATGGGTCGAATTCAAACACAACAAAGCCGATCCAGATATGATCGGTGAGCGTCTCAGCGCACTTGCAAACTCAGCAGCTCTCGAAGGCAAAGCAACTGCCTACATGACCTGGGGCATCGAGGACGGTAGCCACCATATTCTCGGAACTTCGTTCAAACCTCATGCCTCAAAAGTTGGCAATGAAGCTTTGGAAAACTGGCTGCTCCATTCCCTCTCTCCAAAAATCGATTTTACGTTCCGCACCCTCACCATCGACGAAAAACACCTAGTTCTTCTCGAAATCACCCGAGCCCAACAAAGTCCCGTGCAATTCAAGGGGATCGAATATATCCGAATTGGTTCTTATACCAAAAAGCTCAAAGATCACCCGGAGCGGGAAAGGAATCTCTGGCGCGTATTCGAACAAACTCCTTTTGAAAACCTTTCCGCAAAAGAAAACGTCTCCGCTGAAGAAGTCGTTCGTTTACTCGATTATCCCAGCTATTTTGATCTGATGGGACTCGACCTTCCCACTAACCGCGATCACATCATTGAGCGACTTGAAGAAGAAAACCTCATTGCCCGCACAGACAGCGGCTCCTGGAACATTCTCAATCTCGGAGCCCTGCTCTTTGCCAAAGAACTCACATCCTTCACTACTCTCAGCCGCAAGTCCCTACGAGTGATTCACTACCAAGGCGACAGCCGACTCGAAACGCTCCACGAACAAGTTGGCAACCGCGGATACGCCTGCGGATTCGAAGGGCTCATCGAGTTCATCAATGCCCGCATCCCACACAACGAAATCCTAGGCAGTGCTCTCAGAAAAGAAGTCCCCATGTTTCCCGAGGTTTCCATTCGCGAACTGGTCGCTAACGCCCTCATTCATCAGGATTTTTTCCAGACTGGTACCGGCCCCATGATCGAAATTTTCGATAACCGGCTCGAAATCACTAACCCAGGTATCCCACTAATCGATACCGACCGCTTCCTTGACTCCCCACCGAAATCTCGCAACGAAGCGCTCGCCTCACTTATGCGTCGTGTCGGAATCTGTGAAGAACGAGGTTCAGGTATCGACAAGGTGGTGCATGAAACAGAATTATTCCAACTCCCAGCCCCGATCTTCGAAACCACCCCGCAACACACCCGCTCCATCCTGTTTGCCCACAAACCTTTCGAAGAAATGAGCACCACAGAGCGTATCCATGCCTGCTATCTGCATGCCTGCCTACGCTACCTGATGCACGATTACATGAGCAACGAGAGCCTGCGGGAGCGCTTCGGATTGACCGATGAAAAAATTGCCCGCGCAAGCCGGATCATAACCGCCACCAAAGAAAAAGGACTCATTGTTCCGGCAGAAATCGGTCAATCCAACAAATTTGCCCGCTACCTGCCCCATTGGGCGGCTTAAATTCTTATTTTCGCTCATTTTCGTTCTCTTCCCCCAAAAGCCCATTTCTCACTTTATATAAAATATAAATCCTTCATAACCAACGATTTACGAAATCCCCCTTCTCCTATTCTTATTTTCGCTCATTTGCACCTCCCTCACATTATTCCACACACGGCACGTATAAACCCAGTAAAATCAAGGGTTTGAAGCCCTTTTCTTATTTTCGTTCATTTTCGCAATCTTAAATTTTCCCAACCCATGTCCAATATCTCATCCATCGTCAAAAACGTGCGCAACATCATGCGCGACGAAGACCCCGGCATATCCGGTGACGCCCAGCGTCTCGAACAACTCGGCTGGATGTTATTCCTGAAGATCCTCGACGAAAAAGACCAGGAACTCGAACTCATCCGCGACCGTTACAGCTCCGTTATTCCAGAGAAATTCCAATGGCGCAACTGGGCGGTCGATGCGGAGGGCATCACCGGAGACGAACTGCTGCTCTTTGTCACCCACCCGACCGAGGGGCTGTTTGCCCAACTCAAAGAACTCGACGCGCCACGAGCCAAAGCCCGGGCAGGTATCGTGCGCGAAGTCTTTGGCTCGGTGAACAACTACATGAAATCCGGCTTCGCCATGCGCAAAGTCATCAACCAGCTCAATGGTTTTGATTTCAACAAATCCGAAGACCGTCACATTTTCGGCACCATCTACGAGTCCATCCTGATCGAACTGAGGGACGCTGGCAACAAGGGCGAGTTCTACACCCCACGCGCCATCACCCAGTTGATGACTCAAATGACCGCCCCCCGGCTCGGCGAAAAAGTGCTCGATCCAGCGGCAGGCACCGGCGGATTCCTCACCGCCGCCATCGATTTCGTCCGCGATGCCGAAGTGCACACTCTCGATGACGAAGCCGTGTTGCAGAAATCCATCCACGGCTGGGAATACAAACCCGTGCCCTATGTGCTCGGCCTGACCAATTTGATCCTGCACGGCGTCGATGTGCCGGACTGGCATTACCGCGACTCGCTCAAAACCGAATACAATACCATCGGCCCCAAACAACAAGTGGAGGTCGTCCTCGCCAATCCGCCTTTTGGAGCAGGCATCGCCGAAGGCGTTGAGACCAACTTCCTCCGCTGCCGAGAATCTGCCGACCTGTTTGTCATTCTGATGATCCAATTGCTCAAACCCGGCGGTCGCTGCGCCATCGTACTGCCCGACGGCTGCATCACGGGTGATGGATACAAAACGCGCATCCGTGAGAAATTACTCACTGATTGCAATCTGCATACCATCGTGCGTCTGCCACAGTCCACTTTCCACCCGGCTACGGTTTCGACCAATCTGCTGTTCTTTGAGAAAGGCACGCCGACCAAGGAGATCTGGTATTACGAACACCGGCTGCCGGAGGGGCAGAAAAGTTATTCAAAAACCAAAGTGATCCAGTTCGCTGAGTTTGAACCGATGATGCAATGATGGGGGAAACGTAAAGAGAGTGATGTGGCGTGGAAAGTGAAGGTGGAGGATCTGAAAGAAGGATTTGATTTGGATGTTAAGAATCCGAATTCTAACATCGAACAAAAGGAACAAAGCATCGATGAGCTTCTTGATGAAATGGAGAAGCGACAAAAAAACATCACGCGGCTGGTCAACCATCTGAAGTCATCGTTAAATTGTAACTAATCATGGCACGCCTCGGAGACTACATTCAAAAAGAATGCCATCCTTTAGGAGAATTTGGCGCTCAAAAACTCCATCTTATCGGAGTGAGCAACGAGGAAGGTTTACACCCCAGTTCCCGAAACACATCTGCCGACATTTCCCGCTACCAGCGCATTGACCGAGACTATTTCGCCTACAACCCGATGAGGGTTAATATCGGATCGATTGGTCTCGCAGACGATGATTCAAAAACCGGTTGCACCAGTCCAGATTATGTTGTTTTTTCATGTTTAGCGG
>JAADHD010000176.1 GCA_013152075.1 Verrucomicrobiota bacterium
GGTAAAAAGGCTGTAGCTGTTTAGGCTATAGACTGTAGGGGAATAATTTCATGGGTGGGTGATCGTTTGGTGTTCGCTGGAAACAGTGGCGCCGCGTTCATCAGTAATGGTGAAGAACCAGGTGACGTCTTTCAGAGCGGGAAGAGTGGCGCTCGCGCTGTTATCCTTAACGGCGGCATCGGCGCTTTTCCATAGACGATCTTTCCATGGGCCGGTGTCGGTAGTGTAATGCAGCGCCGCGCTTTTGATCGGCATCTCACTTTGAAAATTCACCGCAACCTGTTTTTCGTTTCGCGACACTTCACCTATTTTGATCAGTGTTTTGCCATTGATTAAAACCGAATCGACGAACAATCCAATCTCCCGAGGGGCCCATCCGGGTGAATGCCCGTGAGGCATGCGGACGGTAACACAGAGCGTGCGTGGCCCTTTGACGGCCTGGTAGGTTTTCTGATAAGAATCCAGCGGATAGGCAAAGTCGTTGGCGCCGTTGACAAAAAGCATCGGCATTTGTGCTTGCTGAAGATAGGACGAAGGGTCAAAATTTTTCACCCATTGAGCGGCGAGTTTCGGTCCGAGCGCTTCGAAGCCCTTGAGCCAGGTGCTGTTCTCGTGAAGAAATCCGCAGCCATACACCGGCACGGTGACCTTGAGTCTTGGGTCGAGGCCGGAGGCAAGTGAGGTGAGATAACCTCCCCAGGAAATGCCCGTCATGCCGATCTTCTCGGGATCCACTTCGGGCTGATTTTGCAGCAGGGAGACCGCGCGCAGAATGTTGGCGACCGCATGATAAGTCCATGCGGTTTTTACGCCTCCGGCGAGGTCAGTGAATTTCTCTTTGTGAGTTTGATCAGGCCCCCCATCGGGCAACACTTTGCGCCCTTCTCCTTTACCTGCAAGATCCATGGCGATTGCCACGTATCCGCGTTTCACCCAGATTTCGACCCATTCCTTGAAAGCCGCGCCGCCGCCTCCGTGGACTAAGACCATGGCAGGTTTTTTATTGTCCGCTGAAGCACCCTCCGGAATTCCGTAATAGGCAAAGACGCGTGTTTTTTTGCCCTGATAGTTTTCGCCGGAATAATAGAGCGACCGGATTGGCTCTGATTGATCGATCCATTCGACCGTGGGAGCTTTGGATAGATCGGTGAGATCCCATGGGCCGGTGTTGTGATCAGCGGCACGAGATACCGAGTTTGTCAGAAGTAAAAAAACGAGAGCGGCAACAAATGTTAAGTGGTGTAAAGTTTTCATATAAATTTAATTAGTATGATAGGAAGGTGATAATTTTTATTTTTCCACCAACCACACATTGCGGTAAGCGGTCGGATTTCCGTGTCCCTGGAAAACGATCGGGCCCTTTGGTACTTCGGGGCGTTTGGCGCCAGCTCCAGTGCCTATAGGCATTTCGACGTCGTCGTGAATCTTCACACCGTTGTGGACGATGGTGATACGGGTATTGGCGATTTTTTTACCGTCCTTGTCAAACTTCGGCGCAGTGAAGTCGATGTCGTAAGTTTGCCAAGTCAGTGGGGGCAGGCACATCGGGGTATCGGGGGTTTTGACTTTGTAAAAAGAGCCGCACCATTGTTTGGGTTCGCTTTGTAAGGGCAAGTCGATCCAGTCTTTGTTGAATACCAGCCCAAAAGTATCGAGCACCTGGGTTTCGTAGCGGTTCTGCAAATAGAGGCCACTGTTGCCGCGATCCTGACTGGAGGGAGGTGCGGATGGCTTGTAGGGCAGCCGGAACTCGACGTGCAGGTGAAAGTCTCCATACTCTCCGGTGGTTTCAGATCCGGCCCACAGCAGGCCGTCTTTCACTTCACCTTTGATTAGAGCGTTGGCTTTGCCATCGAAAAGCACCACCGCGCCCTTGGGAGGCTTGGCTCCAATGGTTGGACTTTCACGGGTGACTTTTTTGAGGGAGGTAATTTGTTTTTTGACTTCGCTGCGGTCGAAGGTGGCCACTTCCGGTTTTGATCCATTCCATCCGGCGCCGGGTAAACCTCCGGTGAATTTACTGACGTAAAATTTCCCCTGACTTAAGGCGACGATCTGGACTCCGGTTTTGCCATCTAGGTATTCACCTTGGATGACGAAGTCCGAGTCGTCAGCGGCGGCCTTGGCGACATCCGTCCAGGTGGGGATGTTTTTTTTGTCGGCCGCATTCGCGCCGAGGAGGGTAAAGGAAGTGAAAATAGCCGTCGCGGCGATCTGGGGAAAATTAGGCAAGCGTATCATGGGCTTACGGTGCACAAGCCTGAATGGTCTTGCAAGTGTGGAGCAGATTTTTAATCTGCTAATTTTCTCATCCTGAATGAGCAGGTTGAAAACCTACTCCACATTAATGCCAAGTCAGGATAAGCGGGCCTATTAAGATTGCAGCATAGTGCTAAACACTACCCGGCAGGAATAGTAGCGCTGGCTTCCGCACAACGGATCCCGTCCAGCGCGGCACTGACAATGCCTCCGGCAAAACCTGCGCCTTCTCCGCAAGGGTAGAGGCCTTTAATCTCTGGATGCTGTAGCGTTTCGGGATCGCGCGGAATGCGAACCGGAGAACTCGTTCGCGTTTCGAATCCGACCATATTGGCATCGCTGGTGATATAGCCGTGCATTCTCTTGCCGAAAATTTCCAGTCCCTTGTGCATCCGACGAACCATCCACTCTGGTAGCAACTCATCAATCCGGGCAGGATTGAGCCCAGGGTGATAGCTGGTGTCAGGTAAGTCAGCTGACTCACGGGCTTTCATGAAATCTGTCAGGCGTTGCGCGGGAGCGGTCTGGCCGCCGCCTCCAGCTTCCTTGGCCGCTGTTTCGAGAGATTTCTGAAAAGCGATGCCGGCCAGCACGCCGTGTTCTTTCTGGAAAGGCTCGGTGTCTTGCGGTTCGACGGTCACGACCATTCCGCTATTGGCGAAAGGCGAGTCGCGTTTGGACAAGCTCATGCCGTTGACAACAATCTCGTCGTTTTCCGTCGCACAGGGAACGATGAAACCTCCGGGACACATGCAGAAAGAATGCACCCCGCGATCCTTGACCTTGGTCGCCAGCGAATACTCGCCGCCGGCAGGAGATCCGGGCGTTTTGCGTCGTTGTGTAAATGATATTGCATACGATCAATCAGCGCTTGTTGATGTTCGATGCGCACCCCCATGGCGAAAGGCTTTTGTTCCATGCGCACACCTTTTTCATCCAGTAGAGAATAAATATCCCGGGCCGAGTGACCCGTCGCCAGAATCACCCCGTTACCAGTGAACTCTTTCCCGTCTGCAGTGACGACTCCATTGATTTTATTATTCTCGATCAGGAAGTCAGTGACCTTTGACTGAAAATGCACTTCACCACCCGCATCGATGATGCTTTGGCGTATGGCCATCACCACTTTGGGTAATAAATTCGAGCCGACATGGGGATGAGCGTCAATCAAGATGCGCTCGGGCGCACCGTGGGCGACCAGGGTTTCGTAAATGCCTGACACAGCGCCGCGTTTTTTCGCCCGGGTGTAGAGCTTTCCATCAGAGAACGTTCCGGCCCCGCCTTCACCAAAGCAGTAGTTTGAATCTTCGACGATCCTGCCCTCGCGTAATATCGGGGCCAGATCAAAACGTCGCGCCGAGGCGTCCTTGCCGCGTTCGAGAATGATGGGGATACGTCGCAGCTCCAAGCAGCGCAGGGCGGCAAAGAGGCCGGCAGGGCCTGAGCCGACGATGATGATTCGAGGCGCGCTTGATTTAACCAAGGGGTAATTGGCCACCGGCGGCTCTTCGGGAGGTAAAATGTCATCAATACCCACTTCAAGCCTCAGCAGGACCTTGATAGCGCGTTTGCGGGCATCGATCGAGTGTTTCCGCAAACCCATGCTCCTGATACGCTCACGTGGAATACGCAGCTTTCTCGCGGCAGCATAGGACCACGCCTTTTTGTCCTCCGACGTGTTCAGTGGAAGGATCACGTCGATAATTTCCACTCGGAGTTCGCTCATGTTTGCCTATCAAGGCCCAGAAACAGGAGAGATGCAAGCAGTCCTGCAAAGAAGTCTAAACCAGGGCAATCCTATATAAAGTCTAGCATAGAGGGAATAATTCATTTTCCTAACTAAGTTTTTATGAAAAAAACCTTGCACAACATGAAAGAAACCTATTATATCTGTTCTCGTGAACAGTGTTCATGCGAAAAGTAATTAAGGG
>JAADHD010000447.1:0-4894 GCA_013152075.1 Verrucomicrobiota bacterium
GATGGACGCAGCACGGAGATTCAGCGTTTGATTGGGCGTTCTCTGAGAGCGGTGGTTGATTTGAAACGCCTGGGAGCCCGGACGCTGTGGGTGGATTGTGATGTGTTACAGGCGGATGGGGGCACAAGGACCGCATCGATCACCGGCGCTTGTGTTGCTGTGCAGATGGCATTTTTGCGAATGATTGAAGCGGGTTTGATCGAGAGTTCCCCGATGCCAAAAATGGCGGTGGCAGTGAGCGCTGGGGTTTGGGATAACGAATGTGTGTTGGATCTGAATTATCATGAGGACAAGGATGCCTCGGTTGATTTCAATTATGTCATCACGGAAGACCTTGATATGATTGAGATGCAGGGCAGTGGTGAGGAGTCGACTTTCTCTGAGGAGCAGATGCTGAGAATGCTGGAATTGAGTAAAAAAGGGGTTTTGGAAATCGCCAAATTGCAGCATCAGGCGCTTGCAGATTTTGACGCAACGGCGAAATCCGGAGTCATCGAGAGGCTCCGTGGAGCCGCCAAAAGACGTAAGTGACTGGTAATGTGTGAGATATGAGTTTCACTTCTATGTAGAAAATCGCTTGACCTGAGGGCATTTTCCGCCGAAAACTATGGGATACTCCCGTTTTGGCGTTTCGACGCTATTGTCACAGAAATATTTATTTTAAGAAAAACAGATTCATGTCCAGAGTTTGCAGTATTACAGGTGCTCGTGTCACCAAGGGTCGGAGAATTCACCGCAGTGGTCTCGCCAAGAAAAAAGGTGGTGTGGGTCGACACGTGACGAAAGCAGTTAAAAGAACGTTCTCTCCCAATCTTCGTGTGAAACGGGTCTGGGTGCCGGAGTTGAATCGTTATGTGCGTGTGAAAGTTACTGCACGGGCTTTGAAAACTATCGATAAGAATGGCGCTTACGTCACCTTGAAGAAGGCGGGCCTCATATAATAAACGACTTCGCCAGGGGGCGGGACTTTTAGCGTCAGGAATTTATCCGCGATGAAATTGAAGGGAGTTGAAAAACTTCTGGAAATCAATCGGCGGGCTATAAATGAAAGCCTGATATATGAAAGGATCCCAATACGATGGCATTCAGCGTTCCAAGCAAGAAGTCCGGTAAAACTTATTACCTGCATTTGCGTGAACAGCCCCGTAAAAACGGCGGCATCACCAAGCTCTATTATTTCGCAGGGGATGTGCGGCCCGAAGTGGTCGATTCTTTGCCTGAAGGTTATATCGTTATTGAAAACGAGAGAACCGGGCTGCCTTTTTTGAAAAAGGCTACATAAGGCTGCATAAGGCTAAAAATTTTCCACGCTCGAGAGTCGTTTTGTGACGCGGCTTCACTTTCCCTCAAACCAGCTCCGCGATTGGTTTCCCATTTTGCACGGCCAAAAGATTGGTCTGCCAGTGAAATCCTTGTAGTGGGTATTCTGCGGGATTCCAAAATGGTGGTAAATGGTTGCGGCGAGATCACCGGGGGTCACTGCTCGGGATTTGACATCGCTGCCGTCTTTTTCTGTGGAGCCGATCACTTGTCCGTGACGGAACCCGCCGCCGGCCATGGTCATCGACATCACTTTCGCCCAATGATTGCGGCCATCGATGCTGCCCTGGGTTCCGAGAGTGGGGGTGCGGCCGAATTCTCCCATTGCCAGCACCAGCACGTCGTCGAGCATGCCTCGGTCTTCGAGATCGGCAACCAGGGTTGTAGCTAATCGATTGAAGCTTGATCTGTCAACGTGATCACGTCATTTGCGCTACCCTTAAGTGTGTGCGATTTATTTTCTATTATGAAAGTATATTTAATCGCATTGATCACGGTGATGGCACTTCAGGTAGCAGGAGCGCGGGATTTTCGGGAACTGACGAATCTGGAAGGAAAAAAAATCAAGGCGGAGTTGCTCGATCTCAATGAGGGGAAACTCAAGATTCGAGCCAACAGCCGGGTGTTCGAAGTGCTGCCCTTGGATAAATTGTCGGAGGCGGATCAGACTTTTTTAGTGGAGTGGGATGCGGCACGCAAGGGAACTCAAGATGATCTGTATTATAAGGAGCTGGTGTTCAAGGATGATTTTTCTGGAGAAGAATTCGGAGAGCTGTGGCGTCACTATAAAAGCGAGAGCGTGGTAAAGGATGGGGTGATGATCGGCAAGACGGTGGATATTAAAGTTCACGCCGGATGTGATTCGGTCAGGTTTGAGGGTAGGCGAGACATGGAGGTTTCCGTGAAGTTTAATTTTGTCGGTGAAGAGGCGGAACGCTTCAATGTTTGGTTCGATGACAAAGATTATAAAGAGTCACATGCGGGACATATTTCGAGCATCACCATCAGCCCGACCTCGCTGTCGATTTCCGATGCGAAGACCGGGAATTTTAAGAATGAGATTTACGAGAAGCGGAAATCCACTGAGGGATTGGATAAAGAGACTGAGGAACTGCTCAAGACCAAGACGGTTCGCTTTGAGTTGGAATTGGATCGGGAGAAATGGTATGAATTGCAGATTCGCACCAAAAACGACAAGCTGGTGGTGAAGATCGACGGCAAGGAAGTAGGCGAGTTTCAGTCGGAGGGCGTGGCTCATATGACGAAGTCGCTGGTGAGTTTGACAACTAATGTTAACGATGTGCATTATGATGACCTGGTAATTAAGGCGGCTTCGAATTCTACGATTGAGAAGGAAGAGGAAGAGGAAGAGGAGAAATGAGAACCTCCTTCGCCGAGGCTTCGGCGGTCAAGACCGCGAATGGACGCTAATAAACGCGAATAATTAGAAAGAGATTATGAAAGTAAAATTGATTTTATTGATGCTGGTGGCTTTGCCGGTTGTTGGGGTGAGGGCTGGGGATGAGGCATATTACAAGGAAGTGATTTTTAAGGATGATTTTTCCGGTGAAGGTTTTGGGGAACGGTGGAAACATTATAAAAGTTCGAGTGAGGTGAAGGACGGGGTGTTTAATGGCATCACTTCGCCGGATTCGGATCATCAGGCGGTGGATACGATCAAATTTGAGGGACGACAGGATATGGAGATCTCGGTGAAATTTAAATTTTCCGGGCCGGAGGCGAAGCGCTTTAATCTTAAGTTTGATGACAACAAATACAAAGGAGCCCACGCTGGGCATATTTGCAGGGCTGTCATCAGTCCGACGATGATTATGCTGTCGGATGGCAAGACGGGGAATTTCAAAAATTCAATCTTTGAGATGAAAAAATCAGCAGGCGGGTTGGATGAAAAAACCAAGGAGCTGTTGAAAACAAAATCGGTGAGGTTGCCGGTGAAATTGAAAAAAGATGAATGGCATGGTCTGCTGATTCAGACCAAAGGCGATGTGATGACGGTGTCGGTGGATGGCAAGAAGATCGGAGAGTTGAAGTCCGATGGAGTTGCGCATGCGACCAAGTCATCAGTGGGCATGGCGACGCCGGGTAAGGGTGTTTCTTACGATGATTTTGAAGTCCGGGCGAAGTGATGAAATTGAAAAGAGGGAGTGGGCGGTGAGGAAGAGTTGCTACTCAAGGAACGGCGGTTTTTAACCGCCGTTTTTGTTTGCAGGCACTTGAAAAGTGCCTCTCCTTGTATTGAACTTAATAGCAAGTGATGAGTGATAAAATAAAAACCTTTGCTTCTGTATACCAGCAACTCCTGTTGCAGTTTGAGGGCTGGGTGGGCAGGGCATTTGAAGGGGGGGGTGCTAGACGGTTATTTTTTAAACCTGCATGCCCTTCTGTAACTGCGCGGTGAAAAAATGAGTTCAAGGTAAGCGAATTTGCAAAATGTGGGTTCGGGGGTAGAATGGCTCCCTTTTCAGGGATTGAGTAATGAGTAAGAAATTACATGTAGCAGTGGCTGGAGCCACAGGAGCAGTGGGGACCGAGATGCTTAGGTGTCTCGAGCAACGGGATTTTCCTGCATCGGAAATTACTTTACTGGCGTCGGCGCGATCGGCCGGCAAGCGTCTGCCGTTTAAGGGGGATGAGACCGAGGTTCAGGAGCTGACACCGGATTCTTTCGAAGGCGTTGATGTTGCATTGTTCAGTGCGGGATCAGGAATCTCGAAGGATTTTGGTCCTCACGCGGTTGCCGCTGGAGCAGTGGTCATTGATAACTCGTCGGCCTTTCGAATGGATGAGGCAGTGCCTTTGGTAGTGCCGGAGGTGAATCCGGAGGATGTGAAAAATCATGAAGGCATTATCGCCAATCCGAACTGCACAACGATTATTTCACTGGTGGGTTTGAATCCTCTGCACCAGGCTTTTGGCGGAGTGAAAAATATCATCGCCAGTAGTTATCAGGCGGTATCGGGAAGTGGGGCGCAGGGAATGCAGGAACTGGAGCAACAGGTGGCGGCTTTGGTTGAAGGCTCGCCGATTGAGAAAAATGTCTATCCGCACCAAATTGCCTTTAATGTGATTCCACACGTCGATGTTTTTCAGGACAACGGTTACACTAAGGAGGAAATGAAAATGCATTTCGAGGGGCGCAAGATTTTGCATTCAGATGAGCTGACCGCTTCGGTGACTTGTGTGCGGGTGCCAGTTTATCGTTCCCATGCGGTAGCGATCACGGCGGAGTTTAATGATGCCTGTTCCGTTGAAGCCGCGCGTGAGGCGATAGAGGTGGCTCCCGGTGTCCAGTTGGTGGATGATCGTCTGGCAGCTCTGTATCCGACGCCGCTTGATTCAACCAATGGTGACGATTGTTTGGTGGGGCGTATCCGCGAAGATCTGGTTTTTAAAAACGGACTGACTTTCTGGGTAGTGGGGGATCAGGTAAGAAAAGGCGCGGCTTTGAATGCCGTGCAGATCGCTGAGCTGCTGTGAATCCAGAATAAGTTTAATGAAATCCCTCAAAGCTTATCTCTCTGAAAAACAAAAGCTCGTTGATCGTGAGTTGAAG
>JAADHD010000447.1:4899-7953 GCA_013152075.1 Verrucomicrobiota bacterium
CTCAGCTTCCGTCGGCGAACACTTCTCCGGCGACGATTCATCAGGCGATGCGTTACAGCATTTTTGCCGGGGGGAAACGCTTGCGTCCGATCCTTTGCCTGGCAGCAGCTGAAGCTTGCGGGGGTAAAGACGAGGATGCTCTGGCCCTCGCGGCGGCGGTGGAATGTATTCATACCTATTCGTTAATTCATGACGATTTGCCTTGTATGGATGATGATGATTTTCGCCGAGGTAATCCCACTAGTCATATAAAATACGGGGAAGGCATTGCGGTTCTTACCGGGGATGCCTTGTTGACGATTGCCTTTGAGATTGTCGCCAATGCCAAGGCGCAGCCGAGATATAATACGGCGACTCTGGTCAGGGAGTTGGCTGATACCTCGGGTAGCAGAAAGCTGATTGCCGGTCAGGTTTTGGATCTGGAAGGGGAGGGCAAGGGCTCGACTTTAACTTTGGCTCAGCTTAAGCGGATTCATTTGGGCAAGACGGCCGCTTTGTTGACAACGTCGATTCGCTACGGGGGAATGAGCGCGAACGCCACGGCCAAAAAGCTGGAAGCCTTGACCGTGTTTGGTCAGTCGCTGGGTCTGGCTTTTCAGGTGATCGATGACATTCTCGATGTCACCCAGACTTCTGAGCAATTGGGGAAAAGCGCGGGGAAAGACCAGGCGGTTGATAAAGCGACTTACCCTGCACTGATGGGGCTTGATCGATCAAGAAGGGAGGCCCGCAAGCTAACGGAAAAGGCGATGAATGCACTGACGACTTTTGGAGCGCGAGGGCAGCGCTTGGCGGAAATCGCTGATTATTTGTTAGCTAGGGAGTATTGAGTCGATTGCTCGACCGAAAGGTTAAGTGTTTTTTATTTGTAAGAGTGCTGAAAAATCCCGTTTGTTGTTTGCCCTGTGAGGCTAGCAGCACTTCAGAGTCATTAAGGTAATTAGCAATTACCCGCTGTATTATCCAACGGATAAACGGAGGATTTTGTATTATCCCATTGACGACTATAAAGGAATTATTCTATATTTTCTGGTGTAAGATAAACGACAAGTTCGGTCTAGAAGATAGCGAAATTGATTCCGCATCCCAATCGGTGATATTTATTTGATCTGGAAGCCCTTTGTGATTGTGGAGGGTTTTGGGAGGGATGGAGGTGCTTGGAGGTCGAGGTTGAAGGGGCGGGCGATGCTGTTGCCGGCGAGGTCTTCGAGTTTTGGGTTGATAGATATTATGACTGCGCCTGATTTCCAGGAGGAAGTTGGGGTGAAGTGGATGGACAAATCATTGTGGTGAGAGTTTATCGCTGGATTGAATTGGGATTGGATTTGAATGGTGCGGGGGATGAGGGCGTAATCGAGAGGGGAGGGAAATGTGATAGTGAGAGGATCTGTCGTGCCTGAGTTTGGTATCGAGTATTTCCAGTTATCGGGATTGGGCTGAGTATTGTCCATCGGGCCCGCACGAAATGTTTTTTGGATGTCGTTGCCGAGAGGCTGGCCCGATTCCATCTCCCAGTCAGCGGAGACAGTGAGGGTATAATTTTTTCCTTCTTCAAGGATGGGGCCGATTTCGACATTCAAATTAACTCCCGGTTTTTGACGGCCGGGATGAAACCAGAGAGTGAGCCGGCGCCCACTTTCATCCCAGAGCTCCACTTCACGAAAAGGTTCGGGAACTCGTTTGCCCGTGTCGCTGTTGATCAGTGAAAAATGTTCGAAAATATCCCCCCTCGCCATGGGCTCGGGAAATTCGATATAGAACTTCAGGTGGTTTGCTGGCAAGACGTCACCGGAGGGGAAGATGAGAATGGTATTGGGGGATGGACCCGGAGAATTTTGTTCCAGGTCATCCGAAGGAGTGGGTTCCTGCTCTTGGCACGCTACAGTCAATAACAATGCTGCGATCCCTACCAGGGTAAATCGTAAACAATGAGAGATCATACCCGTAGAGTCAGGCCTTCCGGGCTACGCTTGCTAAGTGAACGATCAAGGTAGAGTGACGGGTTCCAAATTGTGCAGGTCGTCGTTTTCGCGCAGGACAATGATGTGCTCGTTTTCCAACTGACTGACCAGAACGGCTCCGTAAAGGGCATCCACCACTTCAATTCCGTTGGCCTCTGGGCCGCTGGTTTTTTTCACATCACGACGAGGAGCATTTTCATTGGTTGCGTCATCGCCGTCAGCGCTGAGGTATTTCATATCCACCCGAGCTCCCCAGTAAACACTCGGGCCGAATTTTTCGTGGAACCGCTTGGTGTTGGTGACTAGCCATTCTTTGCCGTCTTTTTTGTAGGTGAACATATCACGGGGGCGGTTTCCGCTACCCAATTCAACTACGCTGATGCCTTTGATTTTATCTCCGGACTCGATACCGTTGAGTGGGAATTTGGCAATTGGCGTGCAGGCAAATGCGCCAACAATATAGAATTCGCCATTTTCTTCATAGGGGATGAAAGACTGGATAGGAGCTTTGGTTTCCCAGCGATTGTGAGCAACGTGATAAGTTTCAGCAGAGAAGTATCGAGCGTTCACTCCGTTTTCCAAGGGGACGGGAAGTTGAAAAATTTTATTAGCGAACTCTTCATTCGACTGACCGGCAACCACTACGCTAGAATCCGCCCAGGCCAAATCTGTGACGTTTCGTAGTTTGCCCTTGTCACCAACCGGAAGGGACATGCGGACGTATTCCACTTTGCTTAGGTCTGGCTGATGGACTTCCCCTGTGCCATCGACAGTAATCAGAACAGGTTTGTTGCCCGGTTTGGTATTCAAGCTGAAATAAATGCGCCCGCTGGCAGGATTTACCGCCATATCGATAATGGTGAGATCTTCAACTTCGATAGAGAGGGCTTTGGCCAGAACATTATCGATTTTATCAATTGTCTTTTCCAATTTCACGAGTGGGCCGACATCACCGGTGTTGATGGCGAGAATGGATGCTGATCTGGGATCGGAAACTAAAAGGAGTCCGTCAGGTCCAAATGCCAAACGGCCGATAGACTTTAATCCGGGATCTCCTTGTTGCGCATTTTTGAAAAAACGGGAGGCATCTCCC
>JAADHD010000334.1 GCA_013152075.1 Verrucomicrobiota bacterium
TTGTCACTCCCCACATGCATAAAGTGCATCACTCACGCTACTACAAAGAAACCAATTCCAACTACACCTCGATGCTCTCCATCTGGGATCGTGTGTTCGGCTCTTTTCGTTTGAGCAAAGATTTGTCGAAAATTGAATTCGGCCTCAAGCACTTCGATGACGACAGCAAACAATCGGTGATGGGAATGCTGGCCACACCGGCAGGCAATAATCACACCTTACCCAAAGTCGAAGACTCTTCGAAATCATAAAAGAATACTGATTCGCCACAGAGGAAGATGAGAAAACACGTTTCTATAGCGTTTAACCCGCTTATCAATATTGCACATCTGCGCGCTCCTTGGTGAAAGCCTTCAAGGCGGATCATCTATCAAGGAGGGGCACTTTTCCAAGTGCCCACATCGCTCAAGATCGGTGGTGAGACACCGCCGCTCCTTGACAGTTCGCTTCAGTAACCCTTTTACCCTCCCTTGATCCCCGATATTTCAAAAAAACCATTGCTATTATTAACAAAAGCTGATTATATTTACCTCGGTTTACTATAATCACTCAAATTAACTCAAAACCTCGAACCAACTCGATATGAAATCCATCACTCTGATTGCCGCCATGATTACTGTTGTCGGTGCATTTGCACTCGGCGCCTGTAAATCCAAACAAACTTACAGTCCACCACCACAACCTGGTTATGTAGATACTGGCAAATAAGCTTGTTAGTTTAAAAACTTTAGAACGGTCGATCTCTCTGGAGATCGACCGTTTTTTATTGCCTCACCGCTCACGCATGCCTAGGCTCCCTACCTGCATCTCAATGCTAAATGTGAAATCCTAATTGATAAATGAAAGCTCTCTCTCGCCGCCAATTCACCGAACTAACTCTCGCAGCTTCCGCCAGCCTTGCCTTTGGATCCCGCCTATCTGCAGCCGACCCTAAATCCAAAAAATCCGATGGCCTCACTTGGTATAATGTCGAAAACTGGGGAGTCGAAGGCCGTGGATGGCAAGCCGATGAAATGGAACGTTTCTACGCCCGGCTTCCGGCCAAAGCCGAAGGCGTCGTTCGCAAACCCGTGTGGGGACTTTCCCAACACAGCTCAGGCATGCTCACGCGTTTTGAAACCAACGCCACCAAAATCCAGACGCGTTACACCCTGACCGGCGGACTCGCCATGCCTCACATGCCCGCCACTGGAGTCAGCGGCATTGATCTTTACGCCGAAAATGCCAAAGGCCAATTGCGTTGGATATCAGTCGTCAAACCCTCCACCAAGGAAGTCAATGCCACGATCGTTGACGCCTTGGATGTTGGCACGCGCAAATACACCGCCTACCTTCCACTATACAACGGCATCAACTCGCTGGAATTCGGCGTGCCCGAAGACTCGACCTTCAAGCCCATCGCCCCACGCAAAAACCCACCCGTTCTTTTTTACGGCACATCCATCACCCATGGCGCCTGCGCCTCCCGTCCCGGCATGCCGCATCCCGCCATCCTAGGACGCCACCTCGACCTGCCGACTATCAACCTCGGCTTCTCCGGCAACGGTAAAATGGAACCCGAACTCGCTGCCCTACTCGGTGAAATCGACGTCGCCGTTTACGTGCTCGACTGCCTGCCCAACATGACCCCCGATCTAGTATCGGAACGAGCAGAACCTTTCGTGCGCCAGCTGCGCAAAATCCGTCCGGACACCCCTATCCTGATGGTCGAAGACCGGACTTACGGTTACGCCTGGATCAAAGAATCCGCCCGCAAACGCCATCAGGGAAGCCGCGCGGCTCTTGTTCGCGCTTACGACAATTTAGTCAGCAGTGGCATCAAAAACGTTCACTACCTCGCCGGCGACAAATTACTGGGAGACGACAATGAAGGCACCACGGACGGCTCCCACCCCAACGACCTCGGCTTCATGCGTCAGGCTGACGCGATGGAACCCGTGTTACGCAAGATCCTGAAAATGGGGTAAATTACATTTCCGGGCTTGCTCTCGAAAACTATTGATCTGTTCCCACTTCGTCTTCTTCAGAGACCTCCAGGTAGACACCCTGTTCTATCCTGCTGTTGTTGATTTTATAAACCATGAAACAACGAGGCAATTACCCGCCATGACTGCCGTCACACAAAGACTGCCCCTTGGTTGGCTTGCATCTGCAAAAATACACCTTACCTGATGTTTCAGCCTCATACTTGGGCCAAGCCCTGACCCTGCATGCGCTCCGTCACATAGTGGTTGCGCCTTGCTCAAGCCCCAATTTCCCTTTGCTCTTCCGCCCTCAATCGATATGATCATCATGATGTATATTTCCAACATGATGTATATTTCCAACATGATGAAAACTTTATTCTACTCTCTGGCCTTACTCCTCGCTGTCACGCTAAGCTCTTGCTCGGTGGATCCAGGTAAAAACTCAGAAAGCACCACGACAGGCTTCAAGCAACACAGTAACAAAACACTCAATGTATCCGTTTTGATCCCCAAAGGGTGGCAATCAGAAGTCACCAGCGGAGGAGATCTGGTCTTGCGTCCGACCGACAAAAACAGCCCTCAAATCTTCATTATGAGCGCAAGCGTGGAGCGACGAATGGACGGCACAGGTGATAAAAGCACCTCTACCGAGTCATATAAAAAATATCGCCTTTCACAAATGACGACAGCCAACATCGGACCCGAGCTGAAGCATTCGACCGTAAAAAGCACACTTGCTGGTCATCCCGCCTTCGAGACATTTTATTCCTATAAAGCCAAAGGCGAACCGACTATGTATGTTCGCGATATTTATAGCGTGATCGGTGGCAGGCTGTATCAGATCCAATCTTACACCACAGAGAAAAACGATCCGCAGCTTACGAAGGTTTTTAATACCGTGAAAGGCTCCTACAAGCTGCTGAAACCGTTTGAAACCAGGTAAGGATCACCGTAAGTAAGTTTGTTCGAAAAATATACTATGAAATACACACATTCACTAGCCGGAATATTATCCGTTGCCGCTTCACTTTTTCTATCTTCTTGCGCTAGCCCGCAGGCAG
>JAADHD010000173.1 GCA_013152075.1 Verrucomicrobiota bacterium
GTTGGAAGCTTTCAGTTCCATCATGGCGAATGAACTCAATAACGGGAACCCGAACACAACTCCCACTGCCACCATCGAAAGCAGTAAAATTTCATTTTTTTGGGGAAATTTTGTTTTGGTCATGAGGAGCAAAACAATAGCTACCGCACCTGCCAATCCGACACGTCCAAGTCCGGCAAAGATCGGCCCGACATGAGCAACCAACAGGCTTGTCATGGGCAAGGTCAGACCAAATCCGGCTACTGCTATTAAGCCGTATACGATCCCTTTGTTACGATTATCCATAATTTATTCCTTTGCGAATCTGATGCTAAAAGCGTATCGTGGAGTGACTATCAGATACAGATTCAAAATTTTCTTATTTGATAGGGTGCAGTTAGGGGTGGCTCGATCTGTACCCCAAAGGAAAGATGCCAACTGTGCTGTTTTATAAAGAGAAAACCGTATGACGAAATATGAAGAAGTTGCCGGCAAAATAGAAACCGCTATCAAAACAGGTGTCTATCAGCCGGGAGATCGATTGCCCGGATTGCGTAAGCTAAAAGATCAGTTTGGCGTAAGCCTCTCCACTGTGCTGGAGGCTACCCACCTCCTCGAAGATCGGGGGCGCATTGAAGCACGTCCCCGCTCCGGGTTTTATGTTCGTAATGATCCACTCACAAACACTCTGCCGCCATCTATGTCCGATCCACCCAAAAGGCCACTCCCTGTCTCCGGGCAAGACCTTGCATTGGGACTCGCTCAGGCAACGGCAGAACAGGGCATGGTTAATCTTGGTGCCGCAATTCCCGATGTAAAATTCCTGCCGGAACAGGGATTGCGACGCTCCATGATCAAAATGCTCAACCAATCGAGCCAATGGATAGTGCCATATGCCATTCCACCCGGCAGAATAGAACTGCGTCGCCAGATTTCTCGCAAAATGAACGAAATCGGATGCGCCGCAGACCCGGAGCAAATTGTCATCACCAACGGTTGTCAGGAGGCGTTCACCCTTGGGTTGCAAGCTGTAGCACAAAAAGGGGACACCATCGCCATCGAGTCACCCTGTTTTTACGGGGTGCTACAGGTGATCTCATCACTTGGCATGAAAGCGCTCGAAATTCCCACAGACCCAAAGGAGGGGATCAGCCTGCCAGCGCTGGAAATGGCAGTCGATAAATGGCCGGTAAAAGCGTTGTTACTGGTGACTAATTTCAGCAATCCGCTGGGGCACCTGATGCCGGACGAGAAAAAGAAAGAGCTGTTGGTACTTTTGGGCAAACGGAATATCCCGCTCATTGAAGACGATATTTATGGCGACCTCGGGTTTGGCCAGCATCGCCCCAGGCCTGCGCGAGCATTTGATAAAAATAACATGGTTGTCTACTGCTCATCATTTTCCAAAACCATCGCCCCCGCTCTGCGGTTGGGGTGGATTGATGCGGGACGGTACCACCAGCAAGTTATCAACCAGAAGTTTATCAGCAACCTTGCCACACCAAGTCTCTCGCAACTAGCCGTGGCCGACTATCTGCAGGGGGGTGGGTACGACCGTCATCTGCGGCAGGTGCGGGAGTCATATTTTCGACAGATGAACGCCATGTCGCAGATGATTGCCAAAAGTTTTCCTGAAGGTACCAAACTGACCAGACCAGAAGGAGGCTTTACGTTATGGGTGGGACTGCCGGAAGGTGTAGATTCAATCGTTCTTTTCCAAAAGGCGTACGAACAAAAGATTAGTGTTGCACCTGGTCCCATATTTTCGTCGTCACAAAAATACCGGAACTTTTTACGGCTTTCCTGCGCTTACGGCGATAGGGTGAAGATGGAGCGAGCAGTCATCATTCTGGGTCAAATAGTGGGGAAATTACATTCTCAACCAGATTTACATTCCACGCTGTAAACAATCACGGCCCGCAAAAAGTTCTGAAGTCCTCCACCAGTTCCAACCACTACTAGGCGTAGGGCCAATTGCGCTAACGTACTGATTACCAATCTAATCGCCGCCAAAGTCAGGAAACATTCCCAGTTTCGACCATAAAATCAATGTTATAAGTTTTTTAGTTTCGCTTATGGAGCGATCAAATTAGGGATGAGTGAATTGTTTTTATGTTTAGCATGTTTCTCTATACATTTGTGAAAGCAGAGCGGACTTTTCCCGGTTCTGCAGGTCTTTGCCTCATCAGATGTTTTATAGATTTTACGTCGAACGCACTCTTTCTTCAAGCTGTTGAAAAAAGGCTCAGCCACGCATTGTTCCAGTAGTTATCATACTGGACAATAATGACCTCAAAGCGTTCCTCACGGGGCAAGGAAAGGAAATTTCTCCATGCTCAAAAGTATTTGGCCAGTTCAAGTTTTATGTAGCTGTCGTTTCGGAATCCGTAGAACGGGTCGGAGTTCGGCGCATCAAAAAAAGCCCCTCCTTCAAGGGTCGCTTTAACAGAATTACCAAACCTTGTAGAACCCTCCACGATAATGGCGCGGGCGCTTGTTGTTACATCTTGTACAAACCCAAAAAGCAGGTCGGTGGAATCGACATCGTTAAAGGTGAGCCGTAGCCCCAGTGTTAAATCGTGGTTGTAGGGAGTTGGTGCTTTATCCCCGCGCGAATCGTAGAGATATTCGACGATGGCACCAACATCGGCTCCAGAATCTAAAATGTTGTAGAAGTTATATTCAAATCCGCCATCGACAGCGGTGTAATCATCTTGTGCGCTGTGGCGATAGATCGATTCCAGCTTCCATATCCAGTCACCGGCCATGAGTTGAAGTTCGATGCCGGTTTGATCTATCAACTGATAGTATGGGCGCAAAACCGGCGCAGAATCAGTTTCTGTATAGACTAATAGCGGTTCACGCCCTGTGCCGGTAAAATGTGACAGACCGATTTCCCAATTGCCTATGGAGTGTGAATAACGGAAAGCGTAATCGACGTGCCGTTCTTCGTCCGGGCTTTCGTAAGTGGCTAAAGAAGTGTCTACGATCAAAGGAAAACGTAAGCGCCCCTTTTTGCCAGCGAATGTTCGTTCACGAAAACC
>JAADHD010000048.1 GCA_013152075.1 Verrucomicrobiota bacterium
TAGACCGCAAGCGTCTCTTGTTCCAAACGAAAAGTCTGCAACAATCTCGCCGCCCGCAAATATGCATACTCATCTCGCTGCGACTGTTCTAAATAGCGGGCAACACTTTTTTCCGCACTCTCCGCATCTTCAGCCGCCCACTGCAATTGCGCGAGACGCAACAGTCTTTCCGGATCGTCCGACGAAATTTTCAACAAAGCCTGCATTTGTTTCACCGCCTCCTCATCACGCTTCATCTGCGCCAGAGCCGCTATAAAAGCTTCGCGCACTGGCAAGTCACCCGGCGTCAGTTCCAAAATTTCCCGCCAAGCCTCAATCGCCGCTTTTTCATCCCCCATCTCACCTAACAAACCCGCCCGTCGCTGACGCAGAGCAATACGTTTACCTTCTTTTTTCAACAACTCGGAAAAAAAAGCCTGCAAACCTTCGATGTCATCCTCGCTGCGAAACATTCGGTCGATCTGGCTAAGTATTTCCCGCTCGATCCAGGTTCCATGCCCGGTTTGCGCCAATGATTCCCCATAAGTTGCCAAAGCCTCTTCACGCGAGCCCGCCCGCTGTTGCAGATCCCCGGTCAATAGTTTGCGCTGTATCTTCTGATAAGGGTCTCGAGTGGTTTCGCTCAGCTCTTTGGCCACAACTATGGCCTCATCATACAAACCTTCGTCACTAAGCAGCTCAATCACATCCTCCCGCAGTTCAGCGGCATCCGCATTCCCCGCCATTAGCTCCTGCCACACCTTAAGCGCCTGCTCATTTTTACCATCTTTAGCCAGCAAACGTCCCTTTAGCTTCTTAATCCTCACCTCCAGCTCGGCCTTCGGTCCGGCCGCCAGCGCTTTTGCCAAATCGGCTAAAGCGGTCTCATAATCCAAGGTTCGCGCTTCGGCTTTGGCTTTTTCCAGCCAAGCCTCCGCATTAGATCCATCCTGCCGCAAAGCTTTCTCAAACACCTCCAGAGCCTTGCCGTCCTCTCCCTGTTTGGCATAAAAAAATGCCAGCAACAGGTGGTCCCCCGTTGTTGCGGTATCCGCTTGTGCCTTCGCCAGCAAAAATGCCTGCAAGCTCTCCACCGTACTACCCTCCAACCATGATCCATAAAAACGATCATACAAATATCCGGAGTTCGGACGTTTCACTAACACCTTGTGGTATTTTAGAGTTTTGCTCGAAACGCTCGGTGCTTGATCTTGCGCATGAAGATCAAAGCCAACAAACAAAACCACCGCTACCACAAATATATTTACTACTTTCATCAGATTGGTACCCTAAGCGATACCAGCGAGACAAAGCACGTAAAAAAATGTCTAACTGCAGTTGATTGGGTGTAAGACAAAATAGTTAAGCAACTGGCAGCAATACGTTTCGCCCTTTCAGGGCTGGATGAGTAGGGCTTTTTACCCAGCGCTTCGCACTGGGCTGTCTCATTAAGCACCGTTGGCGCAAGAGAGGGGAAGATAAATTGTCCTGTAAGGACAAAATGAGATAGACCAGTGCGAAGCGCTGGGATTAAATCGTTTTTATTGCTAGCCCTGAGCCGGAGCGAAGCGTAGACAGCCGGAGGCAACGGGCGAAATGATGTTGATTGGTGATATGGGAGCTATCAATAACCATGGCTAACTTTTTTGTCCTGCACCCCAGTTGATTCAATAACGGAACGATAAAAAATACCGATATGCTGTCTTCCAGTTGGACGCTCACCATGGCATACTGTTAAAAACTCCCACTCAACAGACTAGAAATGTCCCTCTCGGTTGAAGCCCCTAAAATTATCCTGCAGTTTTTTGCTGCCGGATTGTTGTCCGCCGTCCAAACTGCGGCAGCGAAAGACATCACGTCTGCCGAAAGCATCGCGTTTTTTGAAAGTAATATTCGGCCGACACTGGTCGATCATTGTTACAAATGCCACTCGGTCGAATCGGGAAAATCCAAGGGGGGACTGTTGCTTGATTCCAGGGCCAGTGCTCTTAAAGGTGGTGATAATGGCCCAGCGGTAGTGCCGGGGGACATGAAAAAGAGCCTTTTGCTGACCGCAATCACCCACCGCGATCCCGATATGGAGATGCCTCCAAAAAAGGCCAAACTCTCCGAGGCCATCATCGGGAATTTTAGGATTTGGATCCAAAGCGGAGCTACGGATCCGCGCAAGTCGACGGGCAGCATTGCGAATCAGCCGCCCGTCAGTCTTGAAGGGAGTCGAAAGTTCTGGTCTTTTCAAAAACCGCAACAGCCCAAAATACCTGTCGTCGAAAACAAAAAATGGCCGCGTAGCGAACTCGACTATTTCATTCTGGCCGAACTTGAACAGCACGACATGATAGCCTCACCGGACGCAGAGCCTTCCGTCCTCTTGCGACGCTTGCACTTCGACCTCGTCGGCCTGCCGCCTTCTCCAAAATCGCTACAGGCTTTTCTAAAATCAATCGCCGACAAGAACCTTGATTCCGCCCTGGAATTGGAAGTCGACTCGCTGCTAGCATCGAATCGATTTGGCGAACGCTGGGGACGTCACTGGATGGACGTTGCCCGCTTCGCGGAGTCCAGTGGCAAGGAAGCCAATCTGACTTTCCCTCATGCCTGGCGTTACCGGGACTACGTTATCGATTCATTCAACGACGACACCCCCTTTGATCGCTTTCTCACTGAACAGATCGCTGGAGACCTGCTGCCTTATGACGGAGATAAAGAACGAGCGGAACATCTCATTGCCACCGGTTTCCTCGCCATCGGCGCGAAAAGTCTCGGCGAACAGAACAAACTCAAGTTCCTGGCCGATCTGGCGGACGAGCAGATCGATGTTGTCAGCCGCGCTTTCATGGCCGGCTCCATCGCCTGCGCCCGTTGCCACGATCACAAATTCGATCCCTACCGCATGCAGGATTACTACGCACTGGCTGGACTTTTTGTCAGCACGGAAACTTTTTTCGGAACCGCTGTCAGCTCCGAAAACAATGTCGGCGGAGACCTGATCACTCTTCCATCGATGCCCGGTCAACTGATTCCCAATCAATCCTTCCCTGAG
>JAADHD010000344.1:0-1678 GCA_013152075.1 Verrucomicrobiota bacterium
TGTCAGATGAAAATGGGCTGCAGAAATCGGGAGAGGATCTGAGCGAGTTTGCCCGTCGTGGGGCCAACATGTATCTGGATATGATTTTCCGGGACGGCTTTTATCATGCAGATCCGCATCCGGGGAATTTGATGTTGCTTGAAGGTGGGGTGGTGGGGGTGCTCGACTGTGGAATGGTAGGCAGGATTGATACTGAGCTTCGGGAGGGAATCGAGGACATGTTGTTGGCCGCGGTAGTAGGAGATGCTAACGAACTGGCAGAGCAAGTGATGAGGATAGGGCAGACGCCGCCCGAGTTGGATCGGGATGAATTGCGCAGCGAGATCGGCGATTTCCTCGCGGACTATGTGGGCCAGTCAGTGAATGATTTTGATACAGCTGGCGCGATGAATCGTTTGCTCGAAGCCATCCGCAGCTTTCATATTGTCATGCCGTCCAGTTTTGGCATGTTGTTGAAGACCTTGGTGACCCTAGATGGAACGTCGAGCTTGTTGGCTCCTGATTTCAGTTTAGCAGCCTTGATCAAACCTTATTACAGGAAGGCTATCAAACGGCGCCTGACTCCGAAACGATTGCTGAGTGAGGTTCATCGTAGTTATCGGGATTGGAAACGCCTGTCGGACGCTTTGCCGCGTGACCTGACGGATATTCTCGCTCGGGTACGCAAAGGAACTTTCGAAGTGCAGATGGAGCATCGACGATTGGAGGGCACAGTGGACCGCCTGGTTAACGGTTTGCTTGCCGCCGCTTTGTTTGTTGGTTCAGCAATGATGTGGAGCTCGGCTGCACCGCCAACGATTAAGGGGGTTTCTGTGTTTGGAGCGGTGGGCTGCTTACTGGCTTTTTGGATGGGTGCTCGACTGGCACGCGCGATTCGCAAAACGAAAAAGCGGTTGAAAAAGTGAAGTTTAGTATACAGTGACGGCCATAGCGATGGTAGCAAAGGAAAAAACACTCGCAAAAAAATAAGCTCTCCGACCCGGGGCGATTCCTGTCAGCGAGGATGAAAGATAAAGAAGTGGAGAAGAAACCAAATATTCAGAATGGAAACTGAGGCCTTCCGAATTCGTATCGCTGCTGATCATGAGGATCTGGACAAAGTGCGCTCATGGTTGCCGCAGGCTTTTCTAAGTTCACCGCGGCCGGTCTTTTTTCTGGTAGAGAGAAAAGAGGCTAGTGACGTTATCGGATTAGGCTCTTTGAGAGCACTGGGGAAGAGAGGAAAGTTAACCGGCCGCTTTCAATTATTCGTAATGCCAGAATTTCGGAGAAAAGGGGTCGCTAGTCTGTTGATGCAAGATATGATAGCTCATTGCAGGCGGGAGGATGTTCCAATCATGCTTGCAGGTGTACCGGTTGCTGATGGTGGTGGAGAGAGCGTTTTTTTTGAATTCTTAACAGGCTTCGAGATCAAGAGGACTCTCTACAAGTTTGCGATGAAAACGGAAATCGCTTGGAATTACCTGCAGCCTTTGATTGCGCGTTTAAGTGAAAAGGGAGGGCTTCCAACTGGTTACGAGATCGTTTCTCTGGAAGACGCAGACCAGCGGAGAGTGCATCGTTTTGTACTTGATCATTTGGGAGGGATTCCCGATTCCCTTGCCCAACGGTTACGCGGAGGAGAAGGAGGATTCCTGCCCACGTTGTCAATAGTGGTTCGGACTGTGGAGGGGCCGGC
>JAADHD010000344.1:1701-17998 GCA_013152075.1 Verrucomicrobiota bacterium
CGCAAAACTGAAAGAGGTTTGTTAGTAGATACACGAGTGGTGTCACCGAAACATCGTGGAACCTGGGTGAACGTGGCGTTGATGTATTCTTTTTTGCAAAGGATCAGACCCTTGGGTGTGGAGGAGGTTTATTTTGAAGGAGATGATCAGTTACATGAGGATACGATGAAGCTGGCACGTCGAGGAGCCTGTGAAATGTTGGAAACCAATCATTTGTATGGCTGCGATTTGATAGATGTTTCAAATGGAGTCGGGGAGTGATGGGCGAATCGAAACAGAGTATAGTCAAGGCAAGTCGCGTGCATGATGCAGAGGGGATTGCAGCCTGTCAGGAAGTTATGCGAAGAGTGTTTCGCGAAGAATTAGGATTCTGCGCAATGAAGTTTCCGGTTGATTTGAAACGGACAGGAGAAAATAATTGTGGCCCGATGATCTTGAAGTTGGAATGAGAAAAAACGCGTCACTTATCGCCCAAGACTGAGAGGGAGGCGGGCAAGGCCCCGTAAGTTCAAGCCGATTTTTCGAGGAGGTGCGCTTTCTATTAGTTCCATTTTTGGGAAGTTTTGGACCAACATTTCAAAAGCCATTTTGCCTTCCAGGCGGGCGAGAGTGGTGCCCATGCACGAATGATCGCCTTTTCCAAAGGCTAGGTGGGGGTTGGGGGATCGATCTAGCATGAGTTGTTCGGGATTCTCAAAATGATCTGGATCCCGGTTGGCTGCCCCGAGAAATAAACGTAATTCTGATCCAGCGGAAATCGCGCATCCGCCGATTTTGATATCTTTCAAGGCCCGTTTTATCGTTAACTGAATTGGGGAATCATAACGAAGTAGCTCTTCGACAGCGAGAGGGATTTTTTCTGGTGAGTGAACCAAATATTTCCAATGTGTTTGATCTTTCAGTGCGGCATACAATCCGTTTCCCAACAGATTGACAGTGGTTTCGTGGCCTGCGAATAAGAGGAAAGAGATGTTTGAAATCAGATCTTCCGTTGACAGCTGATCGCCGTTATTTTTGTCATGCGTGAGGTGCGAGATCACGTCTTGAGAAGGTTGTTTGCGCTTGTTATCTGTTAACAAGGTCAGGTAATCGTTCAATGAGGAGGCTGCCGTTTCAATTTGCTCGAAGGAATAGGGCGTCGAGACATAAGGGTCAATCATGACAGCCAGCGGTTTAACCCATTCTGTCACCCTTGCCCAATCCTCGGCGGGCACGCCGATAAGTTTCAGGATTACGTAGAGGGGTAGCGGATACGCAAATTCGTTGATGAATTCGATTTCTCTTTTGTTCTCAAATTCGGTGAGAAGGTTGTCGAGAACTTCTGTGATGATGGATTTTGCTTCTTCTTTCACCAAACGATGAAATGATTGTCCGACCAATCGGCGTATTCGAGTATGGACTGGAGGGTCGCAAAAAATAACCCAGCGTTCAGACAAATGGCGAATGCTGCTGTTTTCATCGACAAGGCCATGTTGGGCCTTATGCACACCAATGTCCGGATGCCGTAAGACTTTCTCAATCACGTCGTATCCCGTCAGGCACCAGGGGCCAGCTCGGGTTTGTCCGATCGGGCTGATCTCTCGTCGCTCGCGGTAAAATGGGTAGGGGTCATTTATGAATTGTGGTGACTGAATCGGCCAGTTAGGGAAAATTGTGTGCATAGTAAAAAAAGCTTTTGAGCCATGCCAGGTGTTCGGGCAGAAACAGGATAAGGGTGTTGAAAGTGAAGACTTGAAAGTGTAAACAAGAATGCTGGGTTTAACAGGGTTTATTAAGTAGCTGTTGCCGGACGTAAATGGGTGATAAGTTTTATGGAATTTCAGAGTGAGCAAGCGACGTCTTACGAGCGAGAGCTTTCTGAGCAAACTCTTTGGCGTTTGAAAAGTCGATTACCCAACAGGCCTCAACTTGAGGGGATTGCGGCTCTTTTAATAGAAAATGAGTTCCGTGAACCTGAAGAGATGCAGAAGTGGATTTGGCATCGATTGAAACATTTCCTGCAGTTTGCTGTTAACCAGGTTCCGTATTATCGGCAATTGGCTGGCCAACTTGGAATGGATGTTCGTGATCTCGAATCGCCATCGGATCTTACAAAAATTCCATCACTGACCAAGGGCCACCTTCGTCAATATGCGAAGGAATTGCATGCGGAAATATTACCCGGGGGTTACGATGTCATAAGATCTATGAAAAGTTCAGGAACTACAGGTGAACCAGTGAATGTAGATTTTTCCCGTCTAAGCCTGCGTTTTTTCGGGATGTTGAAACAACGTGAGTTTCGCTGGTGTCGATACAAACCCGAGGGTTTGATGGCATACATTCGCCCGCCTGATGATTTCCCTCATGATAGCTACGAGGAAATTGGGAAAACCTATAGGTCTTCAATTTGGCCTTATGTGGGTGCATGGTTTCATACTAACAGATCGGTTGGATACGATCATACCCGACCTGTTGATGAACAGGTCGCTTGGTTGAATGAGAGTAGGGCAAACTACCTGGTGATAGAATCCGGCGCGCTCGAGAGTCTTGCCTTTGGCCAGGAGAATGCAATTTCCTCCGGACATTTGGAGGGGATTCAATCTGTCGCTACCCAGTTGACATCAGACATGAGGAGGCGAGCCGAATCTGTTTTTGATCTCCGTATTGATCAGAACTATGGTTTGAATGAAATTGGAATTGTCGCCTCCCGTTGCCCTGAGGGGGGCCGTTATCATGTTCATTCAGAGCATTGTTATCTTGAGATTGTGGATGACAATGGGCAACCTGCTCGTCCTGGAGAGATGGGCAGGATTCTGGTGACGGGATTGAACAATCTGGCCATGCCGATTCTTCGTTATGATACGGATGATCTGGCTGAAGTTGTCACAGGGCCTTGTCCCTGTGGTCGAACGTTGCCTTCCTTTGGGAAGATAATGGGGCGTTACCGGCGAAGCGCGTATTTGCCTGGATACACGTGGCAGTATTGGGAAAATTTCCGCAATGCCTTTGAATCGATGCCTCAAACAGTGTTGAAAAGTCTTCGCCAATATCAACTTCATCAATTCACTGACGGAAGTTTTGAGTTTCGTTATGTTGCCGTTGGGGATTCGGCGACGGCCTTTGAGGAATATATAAGCAGAGCATGGCTGCAAGCGGTAGAATCTATTGGTGCTGGAGAAAAAGTTAAATTTGAGATCAAGCGAGTTAAAAAAATACCAAAAAGTCGAGGGCGCAAGTATCAGAATTTTACTTCTGATTTCGCTCCACCGGAAGACGGGTCAGATCCATACGCGATCAGTCATTGATGATCTGCAATTTTCTGGCATAAGGTTATTTTCACATGTCATTGCCAAAAACTTTTCAGGATAAGCCTTACGCGGCGAAACATTTTAGCGAAATTGTCGACTACGCGCGGGAAAATAATCCTTTTTATCGAAAGTGGATAAGTGATCCGGACCATGTTCCGATCATCAATCGTCGAATCTTTCTGGAGAATAATGATGAAATCTTAAACGGTCATGAGGCAAGTGGCTCAACATCAGGGTCAACGGGCGTGCCGGTGCGTTATGTCCACTCGCCGCAAAGGGCCCGCCTTGGCCAACGTGATGTTGACCAGTTCGTGGTGGAACTCGGCGGTTTACTGTCCTGCGCTCGGCTCATTTATCCGCATAACAAGAATCCCGGCCCGGAAATTTTGGACATTAAGTCGCCGATCTCCGAACAGATCGATTTCATTCTTGAAAGGCGTGAATTGGTTGGAGTCGAGGCGATCACTAGTTATCCCACCAATGCTGAAATGCTGGCCCGGGAAATTTTGAATCGAGGACTCGACATGTCTTTCATCAGGCGATTTGGTCTGTTTTCTGAAAACGTGGAATCTCACCAAAAGCAGATCATTGGGAAAGCGTTTCCCAATGCAAAAATATGGACAAGTTACAGTTCAATGGAATTTGGCCTGATCGCGAGCCAGTGTCAGCATGAACCGTCTTTTCATCATCTGATGGCGCATCGACTAGGGGTCGAAGTATTGCGTGAGGAGGTAGATGAGCCTGCTCCCGTGGGTGAACGAGGGCGAGTGGTGATTACGGATTATTTCAATCGGCTCTCGCCGTTTATCCGATATGAACTCGGTGACCTGGCGGTGAGGGGGAATTGCCCCTGTGGCAAGACTCGTCTCCCTGCCTTGGAAAAAATTCTTGGCAAAGTCAGGGGAGCCCTGGTGCATCGCAATGGTGAGCGCGTTCTGTTCGCGGATTTGTCGGTGTCTCTGGTCAATTTGCCAGAGATTCGCCAGTATCAGGTCATCCAGGAAACGATTGAAAAATTTACAGTCAAAGTGGTATCTCCCATCAATCAGGATGAAAAAATACAGGAGGCTTTTATGGCCCATTTCGGCTATTTGCCGGATCAATTACGGATAGAATACGTTGAAGGCATTGAGAAGGAGAAAAATGGCAAATTTTATGCTTCGATTTGTCGTGTAGAGGCATGATCACTCATCTGCAGGAATGGCGTTTAATGTTCCCAGTGTCAGTTTGCGTCGGCGTTCTGGTTGGTCGCCAAAGATTACTAGGAAGTCTTTCTCTACTAAATTTTGAAGAGCATTTTTGATGCTGTCATCCGGATCGTCGCAGACGGTGACTTCATCTTTGTCAAAACCGCAGGTAACCAGAGCGTCCGCTAATGCGTTAGGCACAAATTCTGCAGGGCGATTACGCAGGTCATACCAGTTGGAGCAGATGATGTGATCGAAGCTTTCTGCGGCTGCCTCGGCCATGGCAATAAAGTGCCCATCCTGCCGGTTGGAGGGGCTGGATAAGACGCAGACAAGTTTTCCTTCCATATGCATGTCTTCAACAAACTCTCCGATGGCCCTGATTGCATCAGGATTGTTTCCATAATCCAACATGATGGTGAAAGATTCATCGTAGATAATATTGGTTCGACCAGGGGTGTTTTTAAAATCGCAGGTAAATTTACGTAGGGCGGTTCGTATTGAGTTTAACTCTATTCCCATGCTGTATGTGATTGCTATAGCGAACATGGCGTTGTCTACATTGTGTCGCGCCAGGCCGTTGAATGTGGCTGGGATGTCCAGTGTTCGGAGAACCATGGTTTCTTTACCATTGGCACGAAGGACGATATTTTGAACATCGCCGCTTTTCCCAGGTGCCAATGTAACCAGACTTTCCACGTTTGCTTTCGGGATCATCACAGCGCAGTTATCCGGGTCACGAGTGACCAAGCTGAGTTTGCTTCCACCAAGGTTAGCAATCATCTCGATGCAAAGGGGGTCGTCTGCATTTAAGACAATGGCCTTTTGTGCTAGTTCGGCGACAAGTTGTTTGATGCCTGCCATTTCTTCCAAGGTTTGGACACCATCAGCACCGAGATGGTCGGGTGTGATATTCAGCACAGCGCTGACCGTGCAGGCGGAAAAACCGATGCCGTGTTTCAGTATTCCCCCGCGAGCCGTCTCGAGCACTGCGGCTTCCAATCTGGTATCTGAGAGAATGGTTCGGGCGCCACCTATTCCTGCGCTGTCTCCTTTTCTGATCAGTTGTCCGTCAATGTAGATGCCATCGGAACTTGTCATTCCGGTAAATAGACCCGCTTGACGCAGGATCGCTTGGACCATTCTGCAGGTTGTTGTTTTCCCATTGGTTCCTGTAACGGCAGCCATAAGCGGCAGGCCGTTTTTGGAAATGGATTCTCGGAACAGGTTTTTAACAATGGCGCCAGCGACATCCCGATTTTCTCCTCCTTCCGCAAACCAATGAGGACGAAGGCCGGGACCAACATTAATTTCACATATTCCACCTCCATTTTCGAGATATGAGCGAGAAATGTCGGTTGAGATGAAATCGACTCCGATAATATCCAATCCTGTCACTGCAGCCACTCTTTCAGCCATGGCAATGTTGTCAGGATGGGCTTGATCAATCATATCGATCGAGGTTCCACCCGTACTCATATTAGCGGTTCGTCGAAGAGCAACCACTTGCTCCGGTTCTGGCACGGAACTCAAGGTCAAGCCCTGTTCACGCAGGCAGTCTTGAGCTAGTTGATTCAGTTCGATTTCGACGTAATGACGTCCATAACCTTTGCCTCGATCAGGGCGTGAGTTGAGGGAGGTTACCAGCTCCTGTACCGTGTTATGCCCATCACCAACTACATGGGCCGGCACACGCTTGGCCACAGCAAGCACAGTATTTCCGACGACTAAAAAACGATGATCATCTCCGGCGATGAAGGCTTCGATTATTACTCGTTTGCATATCTGTTGTGCTCGAGTTAAGGCGGGTTGCAGTTCTGTTTCATTTTGGATTCCTATGGTGATCCCCTGACCTTTACTTCCCATGGCAGGTTTCATGACAATCGGATATTCGATTGACTGGGCGTAATGAATAACTTGCTCCAAAGATGTGGCTACAGCTTGTCGGGGGACTGGGAATCGATTACGTTGAAGCAAGGTGTGGGTTAGGCTTTTATCACGAGATATGATATTGCCTGGGACATTCGTTTGACTGGTAATGGTCTCAACGAGAAATTTTCGGTGTATTCCATAACCGGCCTGAATGATGCGGGAAGTATCATCGAGGCGATGCCAGGGGATGTTTTGTTCTTCGAGGGCACGAATAATATCTCTGGTGCTGTCATCCAGTGAGTATTGCGCTACGGTTTTAACAAAGTGCTCGATTTGCTGTTTGATGTCGAAACTCTCAGGCACTTGTAACGTTTTGGGTAGATTGGCAGCAAAACGATGCTGGAGTACCGCAAAAATAATTTTGAGGCTCAAAGTTGTTGCGAGCCGAGCTGTGATAGAAGATTCGTATTCGAATACTATTTCGAAACAAGCGGGAGAGCTATCCGGGGATGTGATTCGAGAGCTTTGCTGAAAACTCAGCCGACATCCCAACAGGTTCTGTAGCGCTAGAGCGATGATTGGTATCAGGCCGGCGGATGTGATTTTAGGTTCTTTTTTTTGGGTGGAAGCTACGATTTTAGAAAACCCAGGGATTAATTCTGATAAAGTTTTCTCCAGTGCTCCTCGGTTAGGCAATCGTGTTGCGTGCTGAAGCTCTGCGATGTCAAATCTGGCCCTAATTACGGGACGCACGCAGTAGCGGCTGGGGCCTGAAAATACTGTGATGCTGGTGATTTTCATGCGGATGCTGAGTAGAAGAGACTGAGTCAGATAAGAGGGTTGCCCGCCTAAACGTACTTCACAAGTCTGAAGTTTAGTATACAGTGGAAACCATGGCGACGGTTCCAAAGAAAAAAGTGGCGACAAAAGATACGCCTAAGAGACCAGGGCAGATCCAGTTGGATGTGACCTGTTCCAGGCAATTCACCTCATGGCTTCAGGAGCATCACCTGAGTTTGGCGTTTACGACTTATCAGAGCGGTAAAGTGTTCTTCATCGGATCGACTAAGGACGGCAAAGTGACGGTGTATAATCGCAACTTTCAAAGAGTCATGGGCTTGTGTTGCCCGACACCGGAAACATTGTGGATGAGTACTTTGTATCAGTTGTGGAGATTGGAGGACACCCTTGATCCTGATCAAACGCTGGGGCCATATGATCGTCTTTACGTGCCACAGCTCAGTTATATCACCGGAGATGTGGATGCACACGATATTGCTGTGGACGAAAAAGGCGTGCCCATTTTTGTCAATACGATGTTTTCCTGTCTCGCTCGCCCAAGTGCTACGCGTAGTTTTGAGCCGGTGTGGAAACCCCCTTTTATTTCACGTCTGGCTGCTGAGGATCGCTGTCACTTGAACGGGCTTGCCATGGATGGATTCGAACCGGCTTACTGTACAGCTGTATCGGCCACGGATGTGCATGCGGGCTGGCGAGAGCACCGAAGTGAAGGGGGGGTAGTGATCGATGTGAGGAGTAATGAAATTATTTGCGAGGGTCTTTCGATGCCGCACTCGCCGCGTTTGCACAATGGAGAGCTTTATGTGCTAAATTCAGGTGAAGGGTATTTTGGTAAAATTGATCGAAAATCAGGGACTTTTGAACCGATTGCTTTTGTTCCAGGTTATGCACGCGGCATGGGTTTCCATGGAAATTTTGCAATTGTGGGTCTCTCGATGTGTCGGGAGAACCGAACGTTTTCTGGTTTGAAATTAGACGATGAACTCGAATCCAAAAAAGTTCAGGCGCGTGCAGGACTGCAGGTGATCGATCTGCGAACAGGAGATGTCGTGCATTTCCTCGAATTGCGAGGAGACGTCAGGGAATTATATGACGTGGTGGCGATTCCACGGACGCAGGCACCTTCCGCTGTTGGTTTTTTGACTGATGAAATTCGGAGAAGCATCAGTATTCAACCGGTGGAGGGGATTCATCCCGCTCCAAAAAAGGTCGAGGTGGGTCAATCACTGGCAGCGAGGAGTAAGGACAAGGAGATAGAGAGAAAGCCGGATGGATCTCAGGACGGGTGAAAAAAATGGAATCCGCTTCACGAGTGATGATAATCACAAAAAGCTTTCGATCCAGGCTAGGTGTTGGGGCAAGACTTTGGCGAGATCGTATTTATCGAGCACTGTCTGACGCGCGGCGGTGCGGAGCTTGCGACTTTTTTCCGGATCGTCCAGTACCTCTTCGACTTTCGCGGCAATGGCTTCGGTATCAAAAAATTCAACCAGCCAGCCATTTTCCCCGTCGGTGATGAGTTCACGCACGGGTTCAGTGTCGGAAGCGATCAGGGGGCAGCCACATGACATGGCTTCGATGGTGCTCCATGACAGGACGAAGGGCCAAGTAAGGTAGACGTGAGCAGATGAAGCTTGCAGGACTTGTAGGTATTCATCGTAGGGCAAGAGGCCGGTGAAGTGCAGGCGCGACAGGTCGAGATCTAGTTCTTCCAGCGCGGCTTGCTTGTAGCTGATCCCTCTTGGATGTGGCTCACCGTAGGCAACCCGGTCATTTCCGCAGACAACAAAGTGACAGTCTGGTCGGCGCTTTTGTAAAATCGCGACCGTTTTCATGAATTGGGGGAATCCCCGAATAGGCTCCATACCCCGGGCAATGTAGGTGACGATTTCTTTTGCCTGGGAAAGATCGAGTTCTATTCGCGGTAGCACCAGGGGCCTTCGCCCGTAAGGCCAGGGAGAGAAAAAACCGCTATCTACTCCGTCATGGAGAACTTTGATTTTGTCATGATATTCGTTAGGGAACTGGTATCGTTGCCATTCGGTGGGACTGAATCCGGCATCGCAACTGTAGAGGTCAGTCAATATTGGGGTGTTGCGCACCCGGGTATGCTTGATGCCTCCAGCTCTCAACGGGGTGCTGGAATCAAATTTGTAGAGCGGACTGTCGGCACGGTAAAACCATTCGAAATAAGCTAGGAATTTAGCATGGGGAAAAGCATCTTTCATGAACAGCGTCGGCCCCCACCCAGAATGCCCATAGATGATGTCGGGCACGAAATTTTGCTCCTTTAAATGCAGCGCAATTCGGTAAGCATCCTGACCCGTTTTTACTGCAACTTCAGTTCCCTGGGTGAGTAGGTGGGTTTCGGGTATGGGCTCAATATTGTCACGGAAGATATGTTTATTGACGCCTTCGATTTCCTCCTCACTGCGACCAGTGGCAAACACAACGGTATGATCCAGACTCTCACCCATGAATTTGGCCAGGTGGAGGAACTGTGCGGGAAAATTTTTATGGAGAAAGAGGATACGCACGGGAAGAATTAGGAATTAGGAATTAAGAATTAAGAATTAGGAATTTATTTTCCTTTGATCCAGTCGAGGTGTTGGGGGAGGGTTTTTTTCAGGCTGTAGTTATCTATGATGAGTTGGCGGGCATTGTCACGAATGCGTTGCATTTTTTCAGGATGATCAAGTGCTTCCTCAATTCGGTTGGCAATGGCGTTGGGATCGAAAAAATCAACCAGCAGGCCAGTCTCATTGTCGGTTACAATTTCGGTTACGGTGGGGACATCAGAAGCGATCAGAATGCAGCCACTGGCCATGCATTCCATCATTGACCATGACAGGATGAAAGGATGGGTTAAGTAAACGTGGGCTGAGGATGCCTGGTAAACTTGACGCAGTTCTTCGTGAGGTAGTTTGCCGGGGAAGTGAATGCGTGTTTCATCCATGTTCAGAGTTTGCAGCATTTCCTGTTTCCAGGTAAGGTCATCGTCACGTTTTCTGCCATAGACCACGCGGTCTTCTCCGACCACTACGGCGTGCAGATTCGGTCGCTTTCTTTGTAGTTTGGCGATGGCGCGGAGGAATTGTGGAAAGCCGCGATAGGGTTCCATGCCCCAGGCGGTGTAGGTGATCAGTTCAGTAACGTCTGATAGATCCAGACCAATCCGGTCAAGTTTCAGCTTTGCTCCTGCGACCGGTTTGCAGAGATCGGTGTCAAATCCATCGTTGATCACGTCAACCTTGGATTTCCATTCTTTGGGGAATTGATCGTGTTGCCAGTGAGTCGGGGAGAGGCCTCGGTCGCAACTTTCCAGATCAAGCAGGATGGGCGCATTTTTCATGCGGATGCGTGCTTCATCATCCACTGTGGGTGGATAAGCGGGGTCAAAATCCACATCTGAACCGTAGCTTCGATAAAACCATTCGAAATAACAGAGCAGCCGACTTTTTGGAAAAACGTCCTTGATGAAGAGTGGCGGCCCCCATCCCGAGTGTCCGTATACCACGTCGGGTATGAAACCTTCATTTTTCAATTGCCGGCACATTTCGAAGACGGCTTCACCAGTGATGATGGATCGTTCGAGGCCATGCAGGTAGTGGTGGGTTTTTTCGTCAATGTTGCGCTTGCGTTGGAAAACGACTCGCCGAACTCCGGGCAGTTCGCCTTCCTTTCGAGTGGTACCAAAGACCACCTCGGTGTCTTTTTCTTTCGCCAGGGCCGTGGCCACATGAGGAAACTGAGTCGGAAAATTATCGTGCAGGAAGAGGATGCGCATGGTGAAAGCAGAGACTCGAAAGTGTAAGGGAGAATGCTGTATTTGACTGGAGCTAAATCGAGTTATTTAAGAGGGAAAAGTAACTATTGCCTTTTTTTTAAGTAGCGCCAGACAGGCAGTGTCTCACTGCGTTTGGCTCAGGTGGTTAAAAAGAAGTCAGCTTGGCAGATTAATGAATTTTTCAGAGGGCTCTCGCAAAGAACGCCAAGAATCGCCAAGGTTTTTAAATTTATTCAAGTAAGGTGGTCATTGTTCGCGTGCTGTTGTTTTACGACACATCAAGTAAGTTTGATTTTAGTTACAGGTGAAGGGACGTGTCAGCATAGACAAGCTCTTTACCAATTTTATTTCCTCATTCCATATTTTCTGCCTTGGCGATCCTTTGCGAGACAAGTCCTTCAGATATCTACGTTATCTCTTAGCGCCTGAATAGTTACAAGATTACGCCGTTTTATCCGCCCGTGCATAACGAAGTTGCCACATCATGCGAATGCCACCACTGTTTTCGGTTTCTACACCAATGTAATGGTGAATGGCTTCCAGCACCTGCTGACGGCTTGCTTTTTGGAGGCTAAACAGGCTTACACAGAAATCGATCATTTGATCCTCGCTGTCATACACCCACGGAACGGAGCGGAGTTCCTCCTCTACATGCGAGAAGCCGCATTCAGTCAGCTGTTCTAGCCATTCATTTTCGGAAAAAAACATGCCGTTGTGGCCTCCAGGCACAAATTCATCGACAAAAATATTCAGGAAGTCGGCAGTGCCAGTGTTGGAGGCGACGTCGGCAACAGCGATGCGGCCCCCCGGCCGCACGAGTCGATGCCATTCCCTGTAAGTGGGGCGTTTGTCCACGATGTGGTGAAGGCCGCTCAGGCTTACAACCGCGTCCAGGCATCTGTCCTCCAAGCTGGTAACAGCATCCGCGGGTTCTAGGATCACGCGGAAAAAGGGATCGATCGCTGCGGAAAATTGCTCTGCAGGTTCGACACAGATGACTGTGACTTCACTGCCATATTGTTTGTGGATGCCGTCCGCCAGGTAGCCTCCGCCGGCCGGTACGTCGATGATAGTTTCACCCGCTTTGGGATTGAGTAAATTGATCAGCGCAATACGCTCCGCTTCCCTTGCTCCTGGGCACATCAAGGTGGCTTCGTTGTAGAGATGGCCACGGGCGTTGAAGATATCTTTGTAATCGGTCACCTGTAATTTCAAATTGATTAAAAGGCTGGAAATTGTGGTTGAGAGTTTGCGATAGTTGTCGCTTGTAACTTAATACTTGGTCTCGAACACGCCGTTGAAAAAAATATTTAGGGATTGACCGTATGCCGTCAGAGATTTTCGCAATATCGTTGAACATGTGCGAGTAAACAATCCATTTTAACGCAAGTGGATCGTGGGTTTTGACAAGCTTCCGATTATCGACCGGGTAATTTTCTGGAGGATACCAGAACCAGATTTTTCGAAATCAGGACTACTTTGGGCGAAAAACATCGCAAGAGTATAATTGGTCAATGAAATGGGGGGGAATCATTTAATTTCCCTAAAGGTTTATTCGTTTTTCCTTGCGCGCCCAGTTAAATAAGGGCATAAACGTGAGTCAATCATATTTCGATATTTTTTTCAGACCATTCCTATCCTGTTTTTAATGGCTGAATTTTACCCGGAAAACAGGGGTTATTTTATACAAAAACTTCTCAAAAACAGTTAATAATCAAGGTTTAACGCAGGGTCTCAGCAAGTTTTTTAAACCTTTCCTTTAAAAGAAATCAAACCCTCGAGTTGTTAGTTTTTAATCATCGTCCTTAATCATCACTCCTATCCAAATTATGAAAGTAACCATCACATCCAACGGCGCCTCCAAGGAGATCACCGCGGCAAGCGGGCAGGAGATTCAGGTTAAAGCGGGTGACAAAATCCATCTCACACCGGATGCGGATAATCCGGCAGTGATTATCCTGCCGAATGGCACGGATCTGGTGGTGATGCTGGCTGATGGCACGTGGATCACCCTGGTAGGGGCCAACGATCCGGGAGTGGTTGGGCAAGATGGAGGGATTGAAGTCTCGGTTGAAGGGATTGGCACTGTGATCAGTGCAGAGAACAGCTTCACTTCTTATCAAGGGATCCTGTTGAACAACAGTCTTGGCGAGGGCATCAATGGCACGCCTTTTTACGAGCCGGTGTCCGATTTGAATGATTTTTTCCTACTGGGACTGGCACCGCTACCAGTGTTGCAGGGACTACAGCAGTTGTTTGGAGTTCCGGGAATGCCCGGCCTGGTGATTGGTGACAAACTGGTTTTTGTGGGGCCACCCGCACTCACACCCGCACTCGAAGCTCCTGATGCACCGGAAGCCCCTGCAGCTGAAGCTGAAGCGCCTGTTTGTGGGGTCGCTCTATTTGGAGCGGCAGGTGGCGGCAGCACCTTGACGGGTACGGCCTGTGACGATGGTTTGTTTGCTTTTCGTAGCGGTAATACCCTAACCGGGCTGGCGGGTAATGACACTTTGATGGTGACGGATATTGTTGCTGATACTGATGTCGATGACTATGCCGATGTCGATGTCGACGCCTTTGCTAATAATAATATACTCAGTGGTGGAGACGGTAATGACGTCATGAGTGTCAGTGCCGAGGGCTCTGCCAAGGCCAAGGCCTATTCCGATGCCGTTGCCGTTGACGATGTCGAGCTCGAGCTCGATGTCGTTGCCGATGCCGATGCCGATGCTAATAATAATACACTCAGTGGTGGAGACGGCAATGACGTTATGAGCGTCAGTGCCGATGCCAAAAGCTATGCCGGTGCCGATGCCGATGCCGATGCCGAGAGCCCTGCCTTTGCCTCTGCCTTTGCCGTTGCCGATGCCGATGCCAAGGCCGATGCCAAGGCCTATGCTAATAATAATACTCTCAGTGGTGGAGACGGCGATGACACCATGAGTGTCAGTGCCTATGCCGAGAGCTTTGCCTTTGCCTATGCCGATGCGGATGCCGATGTCGTTTCCCTTCCTTCTTTCCCTTCCTTACCCACTGCTTTTGCCGATGCCTTTGCCTTTGCCGATGCCGATGCCGATGCCAAGGCCTATGCTAATAATAATATTCTCAGTGGTGGAGACGGAAATGACGTCATGAGTGTCAGTGCCGATGCCGTTGCCGTTGCCGTTGCCTTTGTCGATGCCTCTGCCGATTTTTATGCCGAGGGCTCTGCCACTGCCACTGCCAATGCCACTGTCGATGCCGATGTCGATGTCGATGCCGGTGCTAATAATAATATGCTTAGTGGTGGAGACGGCAATGACGACATGAGTGTCAGTGCCGGTGCCTTTGCCGGTGCCTTTGCCACTGTCGATGCCGCGGCCGATGCCGATGCCTTTGCCGATGCCGATGTCGATGCCGATGTCGATGCCGAGGCTAATAATAATACTCTTAGTGGTGGAGACGGCAATGACGACATGAGTGTCAGTGCCGGTGCCTTTGCCGGTGCCTTTGCCAAAAGCTATGCCGATGCCGAAGCCGATGCCGAAGCCGATGCCGATGCCGATGCCGATGCCAAGGCCGAGGCTAATAATAATACACTCAGTGGTGGAGAAGGAAATGACGTCATGAGTGTCAGTGCCTATGCCGAGGCCTCTGCCTATGCCGATGTCGAAGTCCGGGGCGATGCCGAGGCCAACGCCAACGCCAACGCCGAGGCTGATGAAAATACTCTTAGTGGTGGAGCAGGAGATGACAATCTCTCGGTGACTGCCGATTCCTATGCGTATTCAAATAGCTTTGAAGGATTAGAATCTTCAGCTGTTGTTGCTAGTAATATACTTAACGGTGATGAGGGGGATGACACGCTTACAGTGAGAGCAAGCGACACTTCTAATCCGGGCACTGAGCCTATTTCGATCCGAGCCGTTGTCAATGCGAACGTCCTCATGGGAGGGGACGGTAACGATGTTCTGGAGGCTATCACTGAAGCTACATTTGGTGGCGCGGGTGGTGGGGTTTATGATAACTCACTCTATGGTGGAGCGGATGGCGATCAGTTGACCGTGCGCTCAGACACTCAGAGTGCGCAGGAGCTGATTGATGATAATGTTCTGGATGGTGGTGCTGATGAGGATACCTTGAGTGTCGATGCAGCGGGTGATGTTACTGGAGCGGGAGGGATCACTGATATCGAAGTGCTTGATCTGAATAACAATGAAGCCAATGCCATCTCACTCGATGCAGCCCAGGTGATTAGCATGACAGATGGTGACAATGTCCTGCGCCTGGTGACTGATGATGGAATAGGCGGCGATACGGTCGACTTCCTTGCTGGTGCTAGTTGGACAGACACAGGATTTGACACAGTCGATGGATATAATATTTTCACCCAGGGCGGCGCGACGCTTGAGACGACGCAGGCACCTATTCCTCCAGTTGTCTTGGATTTGAATGGAGACGGTATTGCCGAGTTCACTGCTATCGGCGGTAATCGTTTTGATGTCGATGGCGATGGTGAACTGGAAAATATCTCATGGGCTGGTGCCGGTGACGCAGTGCTGGCTTTTGATGCCAACGGTGATGGGATGATTTCCTCACTGGAAGAAATTGCTTTTGCCTCTTATGTGCCTGGAGCCACCAGTGACCTCGAAGGCTTAACTGCATTCGATACCAATAATGACGGACTGTTATCGGCTGAGGACGATGATTTCGACAGCTTCTTTGTGTGGCAAGAGAGCAATTTTGACGGAGTGGGAAGTGGACTGGAACTCATGAGTCTCGCCGACGCCGGCATTCAGTCGATCAATCTGGAGCTTCTTAACGACGAAAGTTATGTCAGCGGTCAGGCCTTTGTGCAGGGCACAGGAGAATTTACCTGGGACGATGGCAGTACTGGGATGTTGGCTGATGCGATTTTCCTCACCTCAGAGAAAGACCCAGTGGATCTCGACGGGGTGCTCGATGACGAAGCTGGAGATGAAGCTCTTGTGGCAGCGATGGATGGCGATGGTTCTGGTGGCGGAGGAGGAAGCGGCGATGATGTGCCCGTCATTCCTGATCTTCCATCAGGAGAAACCGACCCGCTCGATCCGACGGAGGATGAGATAGCTGCAGTGTAAGTTGAATTAGCAGCAGTCTTAACTAATTTGATTTTGTTAAGTCCAAGGAGTGGCGGTTTTTAACCGCCAATTCCGAAGATCCCAGAGGCTTCGCTTTATTGTTAATAGATCAATTAATTCTGCTCGTCAGCCTTTAGGCACTTAAAAAGTGCCTCTCCTTGATATGAACGGAAATTTATCGCCGACTTAACAAAGTCAATCTAAGTTTGTTTTACACACCGCCCTTGTGCCCTAGTGGGTGTAAGACAAAAAAGTTAACCATGG
>JAADHD010000390.1:0-5443 GCA_013152075.1 Verrucomicrobiota bacterium
ACTGAAGTACCCCCCAAATTTCGGACAGGTAGCTAAGGTGTATTTTTGAGTCCTTACGGGCCATATTACACAATAAAATGCCTAAGAAGAAAAGACGTAAATTCAGTTCAGAATTCAAAGCAAAAATCGGCCTTCAAGCTATCCAGGGGTTCAATACCATTGGCGTAATAGCCAGCGAAAACAACCTGCACCCTACCCAGGTCGCCAAATGGAAAAAAGAATTGCAGGATCGGCTTCCGGAGATTTTTGAAACTCCCGGCCGTTCTCCCGATGACCGGGATGAGCTTATCGAGGATCTCTACGGCAAGATTGGCAAATTGACCGTCGAATTGGAGTGGTTGCAAAAAAAAGCGAAGGCCTTGGGACTGTAACGGAAAGGCGTGCTGAGATTGATGGTGATGGTGGCGACTTAAGTATCACCAGGCAATGCGAGTTGCTCAACCTCAATCGCAGTACGCTTTATTACAGGCCTCGGGGCGAAAGTGATTTCAATCTCAAATTGATGCGCTGCATGGATGAGATTTACCTCGATCATCCTGCTGTGGGAACAGGGATGATGACGGACATATTGCGACTGGAAGGACACCATGTGAACTACAAAAGAATTGGACGCCTCATGCGCTTGATGGGAATCAAATCCCTTGCCCCCGGACCGCACACAAGTCGTCCAGGCAAGGGGAAGCAGCATAGCGTGTATGGCTATCTCTTGCGTGGGAGGGAAATCACCGCTCCCGATCAGGTGTGGGCTACGGACATTACGTATATCCCTATGAAACAAGGGTTTATGTATCTTGTGGCAGTCATGGACTGGTGGAGCCGCTATGTGTTGAGTTGGAGCCTTGGCAATACAATGGACGTTGGCTTTTGTCTTGAGGCCTTACAATCGGCGGTGAGTCACGCCGGAACAAAGCCGTTGATATTCAATAGCGATCAAGGCTCTCAATTCACCTCGCTGACATTCACCAAGGAATTGAAAAATCTGGGAGTGGCTTCGAGCATGGATGGCAAGGGGCGCTATCTTGACAACATATTCATCGAACGGCTCTGGAGGAGCTTCAAGGTCGAAGAGATTTACTTGAAAGAGTATATTGAAGTTGCCGAGTTGCATGAGGGCAGTAAACGTTGGTTTGATTTTTATAATACCCGGCGACCACATTTAAGCTTGAGTAGGCAAGTGCCTGAAAGTTGGTATCGGCAATCTCATTTGTATGGAGGGTCGGCGCCTCAATGGAGTGATCTTGAAGAGATTAAAGACTTTTGGAGTCATGCAAAGCCGAAGGCGTGAACATCATGAAGCCGAGCATTTATTGCACGTTGGGGGTGATCGCCAAAATCCAGTCCCCCCGGAGCCCTCAATAGCCGCTTCGCGGGAAATAAAGGAGAGGGCTCCGGGGGGACTGGATTTTGCGTCAAAGATATGCTAAAGGTTCCACTAGAGAGCAGTAACAAAGAGGACAAAAAACCGGCTCGGAAAGACTCAAGAATTATACCTTAACTTTCGCTCTCCGCTGTTTGAAAATGGGGGGGACTTCACACATCTGTGTTCACAGATAACACGTCGGACTACGAGTCAAAATTTGCCCAGTTTGGAATCCCTCGATGCGAAAAATTGACTACGGCATGGGACACATTCACGCACGAGCGACCAGGGATAAGGCAGTCTTGGTCGCGTGGCGATTTTGATATTTACGATATGATCGAGATACTCATGCGGGAAAAGGGTCTTTATCATGCAAAAACAATCGACGATTAAGGGTTAACAAGTAGGTCGAGGAAACGTGGCGATCAGTAACATTGACTCTGCGAAACCGCCCGTGATATAAATAGTCCGAGGCACGGATGCCTCACCACTTAAACGTTAACGTTGGCTGCACAAATCGATGAGCAGAAGTTACAGAACTCAAAAGGAATCCGTGATTGCTCGTCGAAATATTAGACGTGATTCCGATGACGCACCAGTGCTACCGAGACTGATTCAACGGAAGCCACACCAAGGGGACGTCCATCCGCTTGCGAAAAAAGCCCTTACCAGATTATTGACGCGTATTCCTCAGACTTATCTGTATGGCCTCTCTCGTATCGAGCTTCGTGCTCGGAGTTCCAAAGAAATTGGACAGCCATTTGGCCTCTACTTACCGGATGAAAAGGCGATTCTACTCTACTCTTTGCCGACAAAGTGGGAATTGGAGTTTATAGGTCCGAGTTTAGCGATGTCTATCAGGAGATACTACGGAAGCATTGTGGAGGGAGATGATCAAATACAGGTGAGATGGCCAAACAAGGATGTCATGTCGCTCTGGTTCTACTGCTATGTGTTTACGCACGAGCTTGGCCATCATTACAGGCACCAGTATCGGTACAAACGTAAGAGTGGCGACATGGTGGATGAGGAGCTTGTCGCGGATTTGCATGCGAAGCGCTTGACTGATGAACTGTTCAAAGATTTCAAAAAACGAAAAGCCCAACAAGACGCCGGAGGCTGTTGTGGCGATCACCGAGATTGACTCAGCGAACCTGCGCTGATACAAACACTCCGAGGCACATTCACCACTTAAACGTTCTGCCTATTAATTAAGGAGATACTATGAACTGCCCAGAATGTAACAAAAACGCAATCACTTTCCCCAATTGGGCCAAAGGCATGCAATGGTATAAAACTAAGTGCATTTCATGTGGTGCAAAGCTAATGCTGGCACACTCACCGGGTTAGTGATTACAACGATGATTAGCCTAATTGGTGCTTTTGCATATATAGAAATAGCGGATAAGGCAAAATTAACTATTCCGTTAACGATGGCAGTCACAATTGTGGTTATCGGAGGGACTGTCACCTGGTTCACTGTAGGTGGATATAATGCCATTAAAGCAGTTTCAGCAGAACAAGACGATGGTGGCGTAAGCGACAAATGATAATCTTTCGCTACGCTCAGTAACATTGACCCTGTTCCGCCACACCTGTTAACGTTCTGCCTTACAAAATGATTCGCAGTTTCAATAAAACACAAACAGCTCTTGCGGCGCTAAATGCTTTCCTGGGCTTGATGGCTATTGTATTGACGTTTTTGTTTTTTTGGGGTGCTTTGGCGTTCATTTCGAGCGCGTATTCGCTGCCGATTGAAAAAGAAATGAGATTATGGATTGCGCTGGGAATTGTCATTCTCAGCACATCAACGGGTCTGGTCGGATACGCGCGTGGCTCGGGGTATTCGGAGCTGGAGGACTCCGGCTTTGCGCTAAGTTTTCTGGACAGCTCAACAGGCGGCTCGCATTACATGGGTTGTTATGGGCGTCAAGTCACAGGTCCTGCCTACCTGTTCTCCCAGACATTTCTTGCGGGTCCTATACAGATAGGTAGATGCTTAGATCGGCTCAAATCACGAATACCCGCTAGCATCGAACTAGAAAATGCCATGGAGGAGACTCTGGGTTTTGCGCGGGGTAAGAAGGCGTGGCATGATATAACAGAATACAAAGGTAGAGAGCAGGCTGCTTCCTATTTGATACGGGTCGGGGCGCTCGAATATAGTGGAAGAAAGGGTAGAGTTCGAGTAGCCGATAGTAAGTGAAAAGAATCTGATTAGAGCATGGATGGGTTTGAATTTAATTTCGATTGGAAACGGCTACTGATCTTGGCGGTGTTCCTTGTCATCTTTTTTCTCTTGGGCGGCTTTTATCCCCCAGAAGTGAATGAAGAAATGGTTTCGCCTACCGGCATCACACGTTCTTGGTTCTATATGGTGTTACTATATTGTTGTGGGGCGGTATCCGTTTCCATCATTGACCATGAGGTGGGAATGTTTCCACCTTCTAATCTGCGCATCCTCTATATCATATTGGGCGTTCTTCTTATGGGGGCATCGGCAGCATGGTTGTATTCTCTCAATGAGGTTGTTTAATCTGATTTTTGGAGGCTTACATCCTTGCTTTCGTATGGTAACGGCCCTAAAAAAGCTCCGAACATGAAAAGTTAAATCGGCTACAACCCGCGTCAGAAAAGGGCTGGAGCGTTTTCATGTCGAAGATCACATACATCGGAAACCGCACGGGCAGGGGTTCATCGCAGCGATCATCATGAATCGTCCAAATTTCCGCTGCTCGCTCCCAATTTAGCGAACCCAGCGTTCACAAGAGGTCATTGTAAGGTCCAAAACCTGCTTACGGGCAGGAGATTTAGCGGGAGATACCTGGTTTTTTCCATGGGAAGGGCCATTCGCGAAGAAAAAGCAGGCTAAAACGCGTCTGTACCCCCATAAAACGGACTTTGTGAAATTTTTCACAAATTCATCTTGCTCATGATTTTGTCCGCGTCGATAATCCCGCGACTTGGAAGAATGATCCTTTCCCAGTATGGCAAAAACAGTTCAAGAAATTGAGGCTCCAGATACGGCGTCGCGTGCAGCGTCGCACGTGGAGGCCTATCAGCAGACGACGGAGGATATCGTCGGTGAAAAGCTGGTACTGAATATGGGGCCATCGCATCCGGCGACTCATGGTGTATTGCGCTTGATCCTTGAACTGGACGGGGAAGTGGTGACCAAGGCGACCCCTGATATAGGCTTTTTGCATCGCGGTGATGAAAAAATCGCTGAGAACATGCAGTATAATCAGTTCGTTCCATACACGGATCGACTGGATTACCTGGCTCCACTGGCGAATAACGTGGCTTACGCATTGGCGGTTGAAAAATTGATGGATTGGGAACTGCCGGCACGGGGCAAGGCGATTCGCGTATTGTGTTGTGAGTTGGCAAGAATTTCGGCTCACATGCTGGGCCTGGGGGCTTACGCGATGGATGTCGGGGCGATGTCGGTCTTTTTATATACCTTTCAGGAGCGTGAATACATTTACGATTTGTGCGAGCAGCTGACTGGCGCACGTTTCACCACTTCTTATACGCGCATCGGCGGTCAGGTCAGGGATATGCCGGAGGACTTTCCTGCACGAGTGCGGAAGTTTTGCGAGGGTTTATTGAAGACGGTGGAGGAAACGGAGCGCTTGCTTTCGCGCAATAAAATTTTCATCGACCGGACGCAGGACGTGGGGGTGATTACGAAAGAGGACGCGATCGGCTATGGCTTGAGCGGGCCGAACCTGCGTGGTTCGGGGGTGGAGCATGACCTTCGCAAATCGAATCCTTATCTGGATTACGAGCAGTATGATTTTGATATCCCTATCGGCGAGCACGGTGATTCTTATGATCGCTATCAGGTGCGGATGGAAGAGATGCGTCAGAGCGTGCGCATTATTCGACAGGTGCTCGATACGATGCCGGATGGCCCGATCAATGTGGTTGATCCGAAAAACATCCTACCGCAGAAGGAGCGGGTGTTGATGAGCATGGAGGAGTTGATCCATCATTTTATGATTGTGACGGAGGGCATCGATGCGCCTGCGGGGGAAATTTATTTTGGAGCTGAGAATCCTAAGGGTGAGCTTGGCTTTT
>JAADHD010000390.1:5458-6175 GCA_013152075.1 Verrucomicrobiota bacterium
AACAGTAAAGGGGGCGGGGTGCCTTACCGCTTGAAAATACGCGCGCCGTCTTTTTGTAATTTGAGTATTTTGCCGAAGATTATTCCAGGTCACATGATGAGTGATGCGGTGGTGATTTTGGGGAGCTTGGATTTTGTGATGGGGGAGTGCGATAGGTAGGAAACCACGAAGAGACTGATAAGGAGAAGAAAATTAGGGAGAGAACCGCGAATTGACGCGAATAAACGCGAATAGGGAAGAAGAGAAGAGAAGAAGTTTAGGAAGTAGTTTTTAATATGGCATTTAAAGTTCCAGCGGATCTTGAAAAAGAGATTGATGAGCGGATCACGCATTATCCGGAGTCGAAGCGGAGTGCGGTTTTGCCTTTGCTGCATGCCATGCAGGCTCATTTTGGGTTCATTGGTGAGGAAGCGGTGGAATGGGTGGCAGCGAAGTTGGAGTTGGAACCGATCAAGGTGCTGGAGGTGGTGACTTTTTATCCGGGTTTTCGGCAGAAACAGGTGGGCAAATACCATATTCGTGTTTGCCGGACTTTGTCCTGTGCGATGGCGGGCAGCGCGGACTTGCTGGAGACCTTTTGCGAAAAAGCGAAGATAGATCGCTCGAATGTTTCGCATCACGATCCGATTGCGGTGAGCGAGGACGGCAAATACAGCATTGAATTTGCTGAATGCCTTGCAGGTTGCGGCACGGGGCCGGTTTGCCTGATCAATGATG
>JAADHD010000390.1:6196-11533 GCA_013152075.1 Verrucomicrobiota bacterium
AGAGCGTCGATAAATTACTCAAAAGCTGCGATTGATGCCCAAAGTAAAATACATCGCGGGAAAAGAGCCGCATCCTAAAGAGCACCGCATGATTTTCCGCAATGTGGATCGTGAGGGTTGGGATACATCTATGGCCACCTATGAAAAAGAGGGTGGTTATAAGCAACTGAAGATGGCTTTGAAAATGGAGCCGAAGGAGGTTCAGGATGAGGTCAAGGCATCGGGCTTGCGTGGCCGTGGTGGTGCAGGATTCCCTACCGGAGTGAAGTGGGGTTTTGTTCCGCCAAATAATACCAAGCCGGTTTATTTGATCTGCAATGCGGACGAGTCGGAGCCGGGCACTTTCAAGGATCGTTATATTATTCACCAGGATCCGCATCAGCTGATCGAGGGTTTGATTATTTCGTCGTTCGCGGTGGGAGCGAATCTTGCCTATATTTATATCCGCGAGGAATTCCCGGAAGGCGCGCGCATTTTGGAGCAAGCGATTGAGGAAGCGCGGAAGAAGAATTTCCTGGGCAAAAATATTCTCAAGAGTGGCTATGACCTGGAGGTGTATGTGCATCGCGGTGCCGGCGCTTATATTTGTGGCGAGGAAACCGGGTTGATCGAATCGCTTGAGGGCAAACGTCCTTATCCGCGCATCAAGCCGCCTTATTTTCCTGCGGCGATGGGTTTGTATCTTTGTCCGACGATTGTGAACAATGTGGAATCTCTCTGTCATGTGAAACACATCATGGAGATGGGATCCAAGCAGTATGGAAAGCTCGGCACGCCCCGTAATACCGGCACGCGTATCTTGTGTGTCAGTGGTGATGTGAAGAAGCCGGGTTATTACGAAATTCAGGTGGGCAAAGTCACGATGGGGGAACTCATCAATGACATGTGCGGAGGCATGAAGGAGGGGCGCAAGTTGAAAGCGGTGATTCCCGGTGGGTCTTCGTCAAAAATTTTGCGTGCGGATGAAACCTTCAAACTGAAGCAGGGGGATAAGGAAGTTGAAATCGGCATCGAGGACATTCCGATGGATTTTGACTCACTGATGGCCTGCGGTTCGATGGCGGGCTCAGGTGGGGTGATCGTGATTGATGACAGTCGCTCGATTTCCTGGGTGTTGAACAACTTGAATATTTTTTACGCGCACGAATCCTGTGGTCAGTGCACGCCATGTCGTGAGGGATCGGCGTGGATGAGGAAAATCACTGATCGCATTGTCAGTGGGGATGCTTCTCCCGAGGACGTGGATACGCTGGAGTCGGTAGCCTACAACATTGATGGCAAAACGATTTGTGCTTTTGGTGAGGCCTGTTCGTGGCCGACTGAGGCGATGGTGGCGAAGTTCCGCGACGAGTTGATAGCGGACACGGATCGCAACAATGGGGAGCGCCTGGTGAGCAAGGAGGGGCAGGTGGCGGCGGAAAATTTGAAATCTTTAACGACCTGATGAGCGACGAAAAAGCACAGGAAGTTCCCATGGTGAACGTTCAGATCGACGGGGAATGGCATCAGTTCCCCAAAGGCACTCGTATGATCGAGGCCTGCCGTCAGGTGGGCGCTGAAGTGCCGCATTATTGTTATCATCCGAAGCTTTCATCGCCGGGCAACTGTCGCATGTGTTTGGTTGAAATGGGTATGCCGCCGCGTCCGACACCGGGAGAAGATCCTGTTGTGGATGAAGATGGACATCAACCGATTGGCTGGATGCCGCGTCCGGCAATCGCTTGTGCGAACACGGTGGCGAACAACATGGGGATTCGCACGGATAGCGAATTGACCAAATCCTGTCGCGAGGGAGTGATGGAATTTTTACTGGTGAATCATCCGCTGGATTGTCCGATTTGTGATCAAGCGGGTGAATGTAGTTTGCAGGAGCACAGCGCCGAACATGGCAAGGGAGGCTCGCGTTTTCGGGATGAGAAGAACAAAAAGCCGAAGAACGTGGATATCGGTCCGCGGGTTCGTCTGGATGATGAACGTTGCATCATGTGCAGTCGGTGCATTCGTTTTTGCGATGAGACCGTGGATGATCCGGTGCTTGGTTTTACCGATCGCGGCAGCCACACGGTTCTGGCGATTCATCCCAATCAGGAACTGGCGAACAATTATTCGATGAACACCGTCGATATTTGTCCGGTGGGAGCCTTGACCTCCAATGATTTTCGTTTCCAGATGCGCGCTTGGTTCATGAAGGAAACGCCATCGATCTGCACTTCCTGCGGGCGGGGGTGCAATACGGTTATAGGCAGCCGTGAGGGCAAAGTTTACCGCCAGACGCCTCGTGATAACAATGAGGTGAACTCGGCCTGGATGTGTGATCACGGACGGATGAATTATCACTATCTGAATAGTGAAGTGCGTCTGACCGATCCATTGATTCGCGAGAAGGGCGAAGAGGCGCATCGCCAGTTGGGCCCAGGCGATTCAAGTAACGGCGGACGAGTTGTTGAAATTGGATGCTTCAGAAATTGCGGTGATCGCTTCAGGCCGGATGACAAACGAAGAGTTGTTTATGACGCGTCGTTTGATTGGCTGTCTAAATGTTAAGAATGTAGATATCGTTAAGCGTAGCGGCGAGGCGGATAATTATCTGGTGACTGCCGATAATAATCCCAATACGGCCGGTGCGGAGTTGATTCTCGATTTGAAGAAGCCGGGGTCTAAACTGGCAGCGATTCGTAAAAAAATCGATGCGGGTGAGATCAAAGCGCTGGTGGTGCTTCAGGAGAACCTGATCGATGACGCCAAGTTCACTGCCGAACAGTTGGGCAAGCTGGATTTTTTACTCACGACTTATCCATTGGCAAATCCCACGGCAGATGATTCCCATGTGGTATTGCCGGGGGCTGCTTTTGCCGAGAAAACCGGTAGCATGATCAATGTGACCGGGAGGCTGCAACGATTGAATAAAGCACATCAGGGGCCGGGGCAGACTTTGGAGGTTTGGGAAATTTTACGAGATCTGGTTTTGTCGATCGGAGGTGGTAACGGCATTTGTCTGGTGGAGGATGTGTTCAAGGAAATGGCGGGAGAGATCAAAGAATTTGCAGGCCTGACACTGAGTAAAATCGGTGATCAGGGGGTGCCTTTGTTGAAGACTGATGAATCGGTTCCCATGCTTGAACGCGAGCGGGAACGCATCGCTCGGGGCGAAATTGTTGGTTAAGGAAATTTTTATCAAATACGAATCAAATTCATGGAGTGGATTGACATAGCAGTGACTTTAATCAAGATCGTCGTTTTGACGTTCATGGTGCTGTTGCCGATGATCGCCTACTCGGTGTGGGCTGAGCGGCGCGTGGCTGCGAAGATCCAGAATCGTGTGGGGCCGAATCGCTCGGGTATTCCGTTCACCAAAATTGGCCTGGCCGGTTTGGGACAGCCGATTGCCGATGGATTGAAGTTCATCTTCAAAGAAGATTTCACACCGGCGCATGTGCGTACGGGATTTTTCTGGTTGGCTCCGGCTTTGACCATGGTGCCGGCTCTGATGACTTGTGCGGTGATTCCCTTTGGCAGTGAGTTGAACATAGCGGGTTACAAAGTGCCGCTGGTGATCGCGGATCTGAATGTCGGGCCCTTGTTCATTTTTGCCATCGCTTCACTGAGTGTTTACGGCATCGTGCTTGCGGGTTGGGCTTCGAATTCCAAGTATCCCTTTCTTGGGGGAGTGCGTTCGACCAGTCAGATGATCTCGTATGAGATTTCACTGGGACTGTCGATTGTGCCTATAATAATGATTTTTGGTGAGCTGAATCTTACTGAAATTGTGAAATGGCAAGATAGCAATGGCTGGTTGTTGTTACCCTTGTGGGGTGAGGGATTAAGCATGCAGGGGTGGTTGTTATGGATTCCCGTTGTCATCTCTTTCGTCATTTTCACCGTTTCGATGTTTGCCGAAACCAATCGCCTTCCATTCGATCTTCCAGAGTGTGAGACGGAGTTGGTGGCGGGTTACCACACTGAATACAGCTCGATGAAATTTGCGCTATTCTTTCTCGGTGAATACGCAGCGATGATCATTGGGTCCGGTCTGGCGGTGACGTTGTTTCTAGGAGGCTGGTCCTTACCATTTGGCATTGGCAGTGATCTGGTCGATAAACCTTTGTGGCTCGGCATCGCTCACTTTTTCTCTTTTATCATCAAGATGGTCGGCTTCATTTTGTTCTTCATCTGGGTGCGTTGGTCGCTGCCGCGTTTTCGTTACGACCAGTTGATGCGTCTGGGCTGGGTGTTCTTTTTTGAAATCGCCCTGGCGAATGTTTTTTTAACTGCTTTCATTCTTTTGTTTTTTAATAATCGCTGACTCTTGAACCATGGCTATTGTCGTCAAACGTCCAAAACTGACTTTCGGTGAGAAGATTTATCTCTCATCGATCTTCAAGGGTATGATGATTACCATGGGGCACTTCTGGCGTGCGCTGTTAGGTAAAGGCACGGTGACGATGCAGTATCCCGAGGAAAAGTGGGATGAAAATTTACCGGAATACTATCGAGGGGCACCAGCCCTGGTAACGGATGAGCAGGACCGTGAACGCTGTGTGGCTTGTCAGTTGTGTGAGTTTATTTGTCCGCCGCGTGCGATCACGATTATCCCCGAGGAAATTCCCTCGGATGACAAATGGGCCAAGGTGGAAAAACGGCCGCAACAGTTTGAAATCGATATGATTCGCTGTATTTATTGCGGACTTTGTCAGGAAGTCTGTCCGGAGCAGGCGATTTTTCTGAGGAAGGATTACGCGATCACCGGCACCAGTCGTGAAGAGATGGTGCACGACAAAAGCAGGTTATACGAAATCGGCGGAGTCCGTGAGGGACTGGTCAATAAATGGAACGAGTTGAAGTGATGTTGGATCTGTTATTTTACATATTTTCAGCGATAGCCGTAGCAGGCGCCCTCGGGGTGATTGTGAATAAAAATCCTGTGACATCAGCGTTCTCCCTGATTGCTACTTTTATTGCTCTGGCGGCTTTGTTCATCATGCTGGATGCTTATTTGGTCGGGATCATTCAGATTTTGGTTTACGGTGGAGCGGTGATGGTGCTGTTTTTGTTCATCATCATGCTGATGGACATGGCGAGTGAAGAGCGGCGAAAATTTGGGTTGGGGCCGGTCGCTGCTGGCATTTTAGTGGCGGGAATTTTTGTGGTGCAACTGGCTCGGGTGCTGAAGGATTACACTCCGGGGTCGAAGGGGATGAAAGCCTTACCGGCTGATGCGGCATCGGATGTGGAGCAGATTGGGAAACTGATGTTTACCGAGTATTATTTTCCGGTCCAGATGGTCGGAGTGTTGCTTTTGATCGCGACGATTGGAGTGATTGTGTTGAGTAAGCGCGA
>JAADHD010000470.1 GCA_013152075.1 Verrucomicrobiota bacterium
GTGTTCAGACCATTAAGCCGGAAATGGGGAGCTGCGGTGGCATTGTGGGGAGGTTTTATTTTCTCGGGCTTGTCGCACGAACTGGTGATCACGGTTCCGGTCGGTGCAGGTTTTGGAGCTCCTATGGTTTACTTTTTGATCCAAGCGCTCGGGGTGACGCTCGAACGGAGATTCAGCTTGAATGGAGGCCTTGCCAGACTGTGGGTCTGGATCGTTGTGTTGGCACCGGCTTACTGGCTGTTCTCGCCACTCTTTATGGAGCGAGTCATCCTGCCCTTTTTAAACGTGATGAATAAGTGAAAAACAAGGAAGTAAAAAAATGAAAACAGTAGAACTGACATTGTATCTAGGGGGAGTGATCCATTTTTTTATTCTTTTTGCCAGCGTGATGGCTCCTAAAGTAATGAAATGGGATGAGTATCTGGAAAAACTGCCGCGTATGCTGCGACAGATGTTCTGGGTGTATGGGGTTTTCATTGTTCTGGTGATCGTGAGTTTCGGAACCCTGACCTTGATGAACGTGGCTGAGATGGCAAGCGGACAGGGACTTGGCCGGGGATTGTGCGCGGTGATCGCTGTATTCTGGGCGGCAAGGCTGGCAGTGCAGTTGTTCATTTTTGATGTAGGCCCCTTTTTGACCAACTGGTTTTATCGCCTTGGATATCATCTGCTGACTCTCGCATTTGTGATACTGGTTAGCATTTATGGATATGCGTCGGTTCAGTAATGGATATTATTTAATAAAAGAGAATAAGAAGATGAAAAACAAAAATAAGAAAATCGTAATAGCCGGGGGGACGGGTTTCCTTGGGCGGATACTGGCGCGAGATCTTGTTAGTGAGGGCAATGATGCGTCTGTTTCACCGGGCCTTGGAAGAGGAGGGCATGAAGGGAGTGTATCATGCAGCTGTTTCGGAGCCGGTAAGGAACGAAGAACTAATGAAGGGGTTGCGGACGGTGCTCGGCTGTGGCTGGAGTCCGCCCGCTCCAGAGTGGGCGGTGAAATTGGGCTGTCGTATTCTTGGCAGTGACGCCCAACTGGCTTTGACGGGACGTCGCTGTGTTCCCAGCCGTCTGTTGAATGAAGATTTTGTATTCAATCACGAGGTATTGAAAACCGCACTGGCTGATTTGTACCGCAAGTAAACCTAAACTTAACCATCAACTCACTAATACCATGCAAGAGACAACACACCTCCTGGAAATACTTCTAATCGCCGCCGCTATCGGGCAGTTGGCCATTGCCGTGATCAATCTGTTTTTGGTACGTCTGCTGGGCTGGCAGGATGAACTCGATCGGATGTCGCCATTGCTGCGTGATGTGTTTCACGTGCACAAGTATTTCATCTCGATCATTTTAGTCATTTTTGGCGTTCTCACTCTGCGATTTGCCGGGGATCTTGCCACAGGTAATAATGAACTTGGGCGCTGGTTAGTGGTGGGAATTGCCTGTTTCTGGGGGATCAGAGCGGTCATGCAGTGGGCTTATTACAGCTGGGATCACTGGAAGGGTCAGCCTGGCCGCTTGGCGGTTCACTGGATATTGACGGGCTGTTATGGCGGTTGCGCCTTGGTTTATCTTTATGCGGGGATACGAACATGAAAAGAAAACACAGACTAGAGCCTACCGCCACAGAGGGGATGAATGCTTCGCAAATGGGGCGGCTGAAAATGCTATCGTGTGTTGGTGAGCCGTTATTTTACGCTGATTGGGAGCGCGCGCTGTTTATTCATTATGAAGTGGATGCGGAGGCTTTGCAGAAGTGGGTGCCTTATTCGCTGGATTTGCATGAGGGGCGGGCATTTGTGTCTCTATTTCGCGTCTGGCATGAGCCTTGGCAACAGGTTGAAGTAGCAGTGCAGATTGACGAGAACACTTTACTTGCGCGAGCCCCCGGGGGGAATGAGTGGGCGAGAGAAGCCCGTCTGGTGGGAGCCAATTACACTCCGGGAGCGCAGAATGTGTGGATGGGACGACCTCACTTTGTAGGAAAAAACTAAAAACAAAAAAGAGACATGAAAACTCAAGATCAATCACAGACCTTATGGAATTTAAAAGTAGTGTGTCGCTGGGCTTTGGGTTTGGTATGGATATGGGAGGGCTTGGTGCCTAAAATCCTGTGGCAAACGGAAGTGCAGACCGAGTTAGTGAGAGCATCAGGATTGTACTGGCCCGATCCGAAGAACGGGTTTCTCAATATACTGGGGGTGGCCATGATCATTGCCGGCATCATCATCTGCAGCGGATGGATGGAACGAGTGGCGGTATTGGTGGCGACGATTTCGGTGATGATTTTGGTCGTGCTGGTGGTGGGCAATCACCCCTCGTCACTGAGCGATCTGCATGGAGGTATCGCCAAAGACTTGTGCCTGTTCGCCTGCGCCTGGGTGGTGTGGAAACTAGCTCCCGCTGCTCCCGCTGCTCCCGCTGCTCCCGCTGCTCCCGCTGCGCGTGACCAGAACTAACAGGCGCAAAGCGCCGACCCTATGATAGCCTGCGGGCATCGCCCCAGGATAATGGGAGCAAAATCATCAAGCCCCGAAGGGGGCGGCGCTAATCCCAAGGCTTTAGAGCCGCCCTTTCAGGGCTGATGGGGTCTATCGATATAATCCCAGCGCTGCGCACTGGGCTGTCTCATTAAGCACCGTTGGTGCAAGAGAGAGGAAAGTAAACTGTCCAATAATTGGCTCCGATAGAAGTTCCTGATCGAAGGAGTTGATTGCCCAGCGTTCTCATTACACCTGGGTTATCATCCAAGTGTCGACACAATTTCACGACTCTGACAGCAAACTCAAAAGCCTTTTCTTGAATTTCCACAACTCCCTATTCACAACTCCCTACTCAAAACTCTTTTCTGGGAACCAGAAAAGCTTGTTTTGCCTGTGCCCTGAAACTTATTAAAAAACTTTTTAAGCTTCGTGGGCTGGTGAGGAAGTACGTATTCGCCGGTGCCGTTGATCGCCTTGCTGATTTCCTCCAGCCATTGCATGACGGCGACTTCAACAAAACGAGGCAACTCGTCGAGTTGAGTCAGTGCTTGTGAAAGAGTTAAGTCGTGGGATTCCAGTGCGGTGGCAAGTTCCTTGCCGAGTTCAGGCATTTCAAAATGCAGGGCGCCAAGGTAATCGGTGACCTTGGCAGCATAACTGCCTTTCCACGCTTGTTTTTTGCTGCGTTCCGCAGGCATCGGAAAGTGTGGGATCACGTAGTCAGTGCTGTCCGAAAAGAGCTCGGCGAGTTCCACCAGTTCTTCATGACAGCGTTCACTGTCATGACAGGGAATAACAAGTGTCATGGTTGCATCGATTTCAGCCAACAAGGTATCCACTTCGTTTTGGGCAAAAAACTCATACCAGAGTCGAGCACTACCACTGCGCACATCCAGCAAGACGACGTCGTTGCGATCAATCGCTAGAATGAGCTGGGAGATTTCAAGGTCTTCATCAAAGTCCCAGTAATCACCGCTGAAGCTGTCGTCCATGTCCTGCTCGTCAGTGGTGATGAACAGGTGCTTGACTTCCTGGTTAGTTAGGAGGTGCTGGAAGGAACGGGCGAACGTGGACTTGCCAGATCCTTCAAGGTCATTGGCTACAACAATCAACTTCTTCATATGTAAATTAGTTAAGATTTATTGAAATTATAGAAAACTTAAGTAATTACAAGCTTTTTTTTATAAAAGAAAGGGAGCGGGTGCAAGACGAAATAGTTAAGCAACTGGCAACGGGCGAAGAAGCTAAGCTGTTGGTGCGGGGAGAGGAGAGTGCTTCGTCCAGGATTCCAAGCCCATCCGGGGAGTGAACGGATTTCATCTTGAGCTGTCCGATTGGAGAGCGTTCGTTTGTCAGCTAGGTTGAAGGACAGGCTTGCGGTAGGGTTATCGTTCAAGTCGTCAGGGGATTCGAAACGTAGAATATGAAAATTAAACGCCTATCATTTCAAATTCTTCTGGTCGTAGGATTGATTGTTGCGATCGGGCTTGCGCTCTGGCGCGCGATGGTCGCGGGGGAGGAGAGCTTTGATTACGCCGTGGACATTGAACCTATTCTGATTGAGCAGTGTTACGATTGTCACGGGGACGGTATGGACAAGGGGGATATTGTTTTGGATGAGAATGTGGATCCACTTGAGGTGGTGAAAGATCTCAAGTTGTGGGAAAGGGTGTATGACAACTTGGAAAAACATTTGATGCCGCCTCCTGACAAGTCGCAGCCCGATGATGAGGAGCGGGGTAAAATTATCGCTTGGATAGAAAGTGATGTTTTTCATCTGGACTCGAAAAACCCCGATCCGGGCAATGTCACGATTCGGCGTCTGAATCGTGAAGAGTACAATAACAGTGTGCGTGATTTGATCGGCCTTGACCTGCGGCCGGCTGATTCTTTTCCCGAGGATGATTCGGGTTACGGATTTGATAACATCGGGGATGTATTGTCACTACCTCCGATTTTGATGGAGCGTTATTTGAGGGCGAGTGGCGAGGTGTTGGCCAAGGTGATTGTGACCGAGGCGCCTGCGCCGGAGGTGAAGCTGTATGAAGAAAATAAATTCATGGGTAGGAAGGGGAAGCCGAATGCTTCGGGCGGTTTGAGCAGTAATGGCACGGTGGCGGTTCGGGTGAAAACCAGGGAAGCCGGAAAATATCAGATTTCAATTCTGGCAGGCGGAAGTCCGGCCAAAAAAGAATGGCCTTTAATGAAGGTTAAAATTGAGCACGGGCCGAAGAAGGATTTCCGTGTGACGACGGCCAGGAACAGTCCCCGCTCCTATGTGATCGAAGCGGACATGAAGCCCGGCGAGCACTGGGTGGAAATGACTTTCCCAAATGACGAATACGACCCCAAGGCAAAAGACCCTCGCCAGCGGGATCGCAATTTATCGGTCTTTAGAGTTAAAATAACCGGCCCGCTGAATCGTCCAGTGCCTGCGCCGTCAGAGGAACATCAGAAGCTGTTTGCGAAAGGGGATAAAGACGCAGCAGAGCCGGAGCGTGCCAGGCAGATTGTCGAGGCTTTCGCCAGCCGGGCTTTTCGTCGCCCTTCGAGTGATGATGAGGTGGAGGCTTTGATGCGATTTTATGATATCGC
>JAADHD010000467.1 GCA_013152075.1 Verrucomicrobiota bacterium
CCAAGTCTCCAAGGTAGAAAAGTTGTTACGCAAATCTCGAACACTAGCCGTCTTCATGTGGACATTATTTGTCCACATGAAGTTCAAGTCAATCAAAAAGGTAACTATTGAGATCGCAATAAAAGACAAAAATCAACCCTCACTTTTTGGAGTGCGTGCGGCTTGACGCCACTTTCTCACACCACCCACTGCTCCATTTATCATTAATAATTGACCATTCACCATTACCCCACCCGGTCCTTCTTCCTCCAACAAAACATCCGCAAAAAGCGCGTCACCCACTGGCGGGCATAGCAAAACCACAAGCCCGGATCATCCCTCGTCAGCCTAGCATCAAATCGCACCAAGCCTCGTGACACCTGCAAGCGTCTCATCTGCTTCGCCGTCACTTCCTTGGCAAAAATCTCAAGCGCTCGTTCCTCACCGGCGATCCCCATTTCAATAGCACGCTCTTTATCCGCCAGCACATCAGCCATCGCTTTGGCAAAATCTTCCACTTGCCGCTCCTCGACCAATCGCCCCGTCTGCCCATCGATCACCATCTCCGGCACGCCGGCCAGGATCGTCGACACACAAGGCACCCGCGCACCCATTGCCTCCATGATCACCGTCGGCAAATTATCCTTTCCTCCATCCTTTTCCGTCACACAGGGCAAAGCAAAAATCGCCGCCCTCTCAAGATAAGCAATGATCTCATCCTGTGATTTCGGCCCGGCCAGTTCCACACAATCTTCAACCCCACTCGCCCGTATCAATTCTTGCAACTCATCCTCCAGCGGACCGTCCCCAACAATCACACCGCGGAAATCTTTTACCCCGTCTTTCTTCATCACCGCACAGGCTTTGATCAAATCATCAAAACCTTTTTTCTCGATCAAACGCCCAACCGTAAAAATAAGCCGTTCCCCACTCCACACTGCATCCACATCCCTCCGATGTCCCGCTGCTCGAAAAGGTTCGAGATTCAGTCCATTATAAACCCGCTTCACCTTACTCGCCGATTCCGGAAAACGTCCCTGCAAATTGCGCACCGTGTAGTCACTCACCGTCACCACCAGCGTCGCATCACCCATCAGCTTAGCCAGCGTGACTTCGAAATCCGTTTTGCAAAACAGATCATTCGCGTGACCGGTAAAACTGTAGCTGATGTCATAAAAAAACTTCAACCACCAACAAGTTCGCGCGCCAATACCGGCAAAATGGGAATGCGCGTGCCTCACCCCCGCCTCCTGTAATTTCACTCCAATATAAGCCGCTTCATGCACCCGCCGCTTATCGGCCCGATCTCCATTGTCGCTCCAATGGCGCAAGGTCAGCACCACCGACTGCGGCAATTTTCCTTCAGCCTTCAGCGTCTTCACCGCCTCCACCAAGTCATCCCCCTGCGGCAAAAAATGCACCCGTTCGTAGAGGTCAGGCGGAAAGTGTTTCTGCGATTCATCTTCTTCGCGTGTATCGCGAATCGAAAATATCAGCGGCCTTAATCCCTGCCGCTCCAATTCCAGAATCTCCCGCACACAGAAGGTCTGGGTGAAAGAAGGAAACCGCTCAAATACATAGGCAAGATGGTACATTTAGGCTGTAAGCAGGCTGTAGTTACCCGATACGTAGCGATCACCCTAATTCAATAGCTTGGGGTGACAAGTTGCTATTCACTACCAGAGAACTCTCTTGACTAGAGTTAAGCCGCCTTATAGACTGGTTAATTGATTGATTAGATTATAAGCCTCATGAAAACACTATCCGCATTTGATGCAAAAACTCATTTTGGAACACTGCTGGATCGAGTGCAATCCGGCGAAGAAATCATTATCACGCGACGTGGCCGAGCGGTAGCAAGAGTCATCCCTGAAGGCGTGGATCGCGCACAAGACCGCCGGAATTTGGTGACTGCTATTCGGGCTTCGCGTGATGCCATTCTTGGGGAGGAGGAACCGCTTTCTGCTCGCGAATTAATTGATGAAGGAAGGCGTTTCTGATGGCCTTTATTGTCGATGCGTCCATCGTGCTTGCTTGGTTGGTTGCTTCCGGACGAAAGCAACAAATATTCCGAAACATTTTTGGATCGGTGGATGAATGGCGCGGTAATTTCTGCTCCTGATTTAATCCGCTATGAGGTAACGAATGCGATTGTCACTGCCACCAAAAGGCGCGGGCGGATTACCGATGCACAGATGCAAACCAAGCTGTGTGAATTCGATGCGCTCACCATCGCCTTTGATGAAAATTCGAGCCGTGTAGTGACTAAAGATACGGTCAAAATTTCGATCAAATATGATCTAAGCATTTACGATGCCGCTTATCTCGAACTCGCCAAGCGGACGGATACTCCGCTGGCAACGCTCGACAAGAAACTCAAATCCGCGGCGGCAAAAGAAAAGCTTCTCGCAAGCATGTGACCTTTGATGACAGGCAAGCTGAAGATACGTTCATCTTAACAAAGTCAACTTAGGGCCGCGGCCCTAAACCTCTTCACCTACAGCCTACAGCCTTCTTCAAATCATCGTCGCGATCACCAGAGCAACCACTGACATCAGCTTCAGCAAAATATTCAGCGACGGCCCGGAAGTATCCTTGAAAGGATCTCCCACCGTGTCACCGACCACCGACGCCTTGTGAGCCTCTGATCCTTTGACCAGCTTGATACCATCCACTTCGACGCCTTCTTCGATCATTTTCTTGGCATTGTCCCAAGCGCCACCGGCGTTTGATTGGAACAGCGCCATCAGAACACCCGTCACCGTCACACCGACGAGCATGCCTCCGAGCATTTCAGCACCACCGATAAATCCAACTGCCACCGGCGCGGCCACCGCCAACAAACCCGGTTTGATCATTTGCCTGATCGCCGACTGAGTCGAAATCTCCACACATTTGTCGTATTCAGCTTTACCATCGGCAGCATCAAAAATGTCACGGTCTTCCTGTGACCAGTCCTCTTTTTCCTTGCCGTCATTATTTTTCATCACGTCCAAAGCTGCCCGCAACTCAGGAATTTCACGGAACTGACGGCGAACCTCTTCAATCATCGCCATCGCTGCACGCCCCACTGCCGCCATCGACAAGGCTGAGAACAAGAAGGGCAACATGCCTCCCACAAACAACATCGCCACCACCTTTGGGTCAGTGATCTCAATCGACAGCTTGGCATCATTCGCCACTTCCCAAGACGTCTTGAATGCCGCAAACAGAGCCAACGCCGTAAGCGCCGCAGAACCAATCGCAAAACCTTTACCAATCGCCGCAGTTGTATTACCCACCGCGTCGAGCTTGTCCGTGCGCTCACGAACTTCCTTCGGCAGTTCACTCATCTCAGCGATTCCACCAGCGTTATCGGAAATAGGACCGTAAGCATCCACCGCCAACTGAATTCCCAAATTCGAAAGCATTCCTACAGCCGCAATCGCAATGCCATAAAGACCGGCAAAGTGATGCGCACTTAGAATAGCCACCGCCAGAATGATGATCGGAATAGCCGTCGAGAGCATCCCCACCCCAAGTCCGGCAATAATATTGGTCGCCGAGCCCGTCATCGATTGTTTGACGATATCAAGCACCGGGGGCTTGCCTGTGCCCGTATAGTATTCCGTGACCATTCCGATCAGCAGACCGGAAGTCAGACCCACACCAATCGCCACCAATACTCCCCACCACGCGTATTCTTTACCGTCAATTTCCCATGTTGCCGGAAGCATCTGATTCACCAACACAGCGGCTGCAATTAATAGAATCACTGCGGCAACAATCTCACCGGTATTCAGTGCTTTGTGCGGACTGCCCCCATCTTTCACTTTAACAAAAAAGGTCCCGATGATCGAAGCCACAATACCTGCTCCCGCGAGCGCCAAAGGCAACATCACTGCAGAAAGTCCACCCATCGAGTCCGCAAACTCTGGCAAGGTCACAAACACTCCACCCAATACCATCGTCGCAATGATCGATCCCACATAGGACTCGAACAAATCCGCGCCCATTCCGGCCACGTCACCAACATTGTCACCCACGTTATCCGCAATGGTTGCTGGATTAAGCGGGTGATCCTCAGGAATCCCCGCTTCCACCTTGCCCACCAGATCGGCTCCCACATCAGCTGCCTTGGTGTAAATTCCGCCACCAACACGCGCAAACAAAGCAATCGAAGAGGCACCGAATGAGAAACCCGTAATGATCGTCATCACCGACCTCAATTTTTCCGGATCATCAATGCCGAGCGTTTTGCTGTAGACCAGAAACAATCCACCCAATCCGAGCAAACCCAGTCCAACCACTCCCATACCCATCACCGAACCTCCGCCAAAAGCCACTTCCAAAGCTTTGCCGAGACTGGTTCTCGCTGCCTGGGTGGTTCTCACATTGGCCTTGGTCGCCACTTTCATGCCGATGTAACCCGCCAGCGCCGAACACAAGGCCCCGATGATGAAGGACAAAGCCACCAGTCGTTCAGCTCCCTCATTCATAAAGACTAGCAACACCGCCACACACACTACAAATATGGCCAGAACTTTGTATTCCGCCTTCAGGAAGGCCATCGCCCCAGTAGCAATGTGCTGGGAGATTCTGACCATTTTTTCATTACCGGGATCCTGCTTGGCTACCCAGGTTGACTTCCAGAATGTGAACGCCAGAGCGAGCACGCCAAAGACCGGGATTAAGAGTATGAGGGTAAACGGTATCATTGTTTTGTTTCTTTGTTGGAGTTTGAAAAATTTACAATTTTCACAGGAGAAAACACCTTCTTGAAACTAAGCAACGCTCGCCTGCCGGATTTATTTCCGGCTGGCGAGCGTGCATCGTCTCAAAATTTTTCTGCGTGATCGCACTGAGCTTATACTGAATCCTACAGGGCGCAATGATGAAAACGATTCTTTTTCCAAGAGCTTTGAAACT
>JAADHD010000009.1 GCA_013152075.1 Verrucomicrobiota bacterium
GGTCCAGTAGAGCTTACTGATAGGAGAGACAATTTGCTCATTACTTTCGGATAGGCCATTTTCCACTGTTCCACTTACATACTGAGGCACCATTACAACGGAACTAAACGCTTTAATAATCCCAATTTTAAACTTTAATCCAGGCCGTCCTACTTCACTGAAGCCATCGGATACGGCTCCAGGAGAAGCCGTGACCGGCAAAGTGATTGACGTTTTACTCCCCGTTACATTTGCAGTCGTCGAAGACGTAGGCTCCGCAGAATCACCGACTACCGGCTCTGTGGCCGAGTCAATTTTACCTCCGCCTCCGCCGCCCGTAGCAGGCGCTGCCTCCGGTTCAACTTGCGAGGTTGGGTCATCCGGATTATTCGGATCACTTCCAAACAATAGAACTTCATCCCCATCAAGCAAACCATCACCATCCGTGTCTGGATTCAGCCAATCAGTGCCCAGTTCATATTCCTGTCCCAAATCCAAACCATCTGAGTCGTCATCCCGAAGGCCATCCCCCCGATTCGTAGGATCAAAGCCCCTCGACACCTCCCATCCATCTGGCAATCGGTCACCGTCCGTATCACTGTTATATGGATCAGTTGATACTGTGACAAAAATATCTTCCCAATGTCCAACGATCACCCCCAATACTTCATCATACCCATCTTCAACCCAATAGGCCATTGTGATTTCCACCCCCGCAATTTCATTTTCATCAGATAGGCCGTCCCCATCACTATCTAATACATCCTCTCCATCACTGTCTGACACAGGGGCGGCAGAAGCAGCATCATCAGGAGAATAGAAATCGCCAGTCGAAGGATCACCGGCCGATTCCCCAGCATAATAACCAGGATCACAATAGTAGCTATCACCGTCAGCCTTAAGTAATTGAGAGAAAGGTAAGCCTCCCCATTGGCCGCCAGGGAAAATCGGCATCATCACCAGAGAAAGGGCAATCCATCCCGAAACCCAATCACGTCCCGGCAATCGCCTCACACTTCCCAGACTCAATGTATATTTTCGCTTAGCATCCATGACACCCTAGGGAGTATCACTTACCCATCATGCTCGTCAATTAAATATTATACTGTAAGTTAGTTCATTAAATATCGGCAAGGAAATCTCTCTCCACCCCCCTATTAGATCAAGGGTCGCGATGAATAAATCCCAGAAGATATTAATCGGCTACCCGATAGGCTCACCGTATAAATACCGCCATTGCACGTGTATCCGCGCAAACAAATGACCCTCTAAAATTAAATAACCAGCTTAGTGGTTATTCCATATGAGAAGCACAGGGTGGCGCACAACGCACCGCTCCTAAGCCCAGCATTACTTATTCTGATAATACATAAGTAGAATAGTCGGCATTCAGTGGCGATGCGTATTCAACCGTCCCTGAACGCCCCCGCATCAGACCTACCGGCCTTCAATCAAGATTTGATGGGAAGGCTAGCCAATATCAAATCAGTCCACCCTGCTTCACTTTTGTAACAGCGGATTTTTCTTCAGCTGGCTCTTCTGCGCCTTCTCCATTTGCTCGAACAATTTTTTTGATTTGGCTGCCGCTCCTCCCGCCCCCGACGGCGCCTGACCCGCAGTCTTAGGATCCATATGCTGGGATATCCGGCTCAAGTCATTCCTGATCGTATTCTCAAGTTTATCCTTCCCCATACCGATTGCATCGCTTTGCTTTCTTAGGCTCTTCAAATAATACTGATAACCAATCACCGGCAAAGCAAAAAACGCGAGGAGAGCCATCACAAAAAATACAGATCCCATTCTCATAATAATAAATTCTGCCCAAATTGCTCTCTCTCGGCAATAAAAAAATAACTATTCAGACGTTTATACCGAAAAACCCCAAGCAAGTGCGCCTACCTTTTACCCCGCAATTCTTTTCTCTGCTGCTTCATCTGCTTAAGCATATCATTCGTCGATTGCTTCGCCCCTCCAGCCGTAGCACTCGTCCCGGTCGTTGTCGGGGTAGAGACTTTACGTAGTTTACCCATATCCGCCCTTCTTTCATCGAAGGGCTCGGCCATTTTAGTCATCAAGCGGTTCTTCTCCTGCAAAGCCTTCACATAGAGACCAGGGCCATATTTGAATCCTGCCACCGCAACGGCAATTCCCACTATAACCATAAAAGCTCTCATATAGATACTTTTTGCCTGAAATCAGCACTCAAAGCAACCCTAATTTGTTGTTGTTCAGCAACTTGAACCCAGGTAGCCTCCAAGGTAAAGAAAGCGAGTCCTATTCATTTTCCTCTTTATTGCGAGCCCTCTGATAAAGGGCTTCCTGCGCGATTCTTTCATCCTCTTGACGCCAGTAATCCTCGTCAGCGGTCAGGGCGCCGCTCTCCCTCGCTTGATCGATTTCATCCAGTGATTCGGTCGCTTTTCCTAAAGCATGTTTTTGCTCATTGTCCGCTTCAGTAATAATCAAGGTCCCAAGCACAAGAAGCGCCAGGAATACGACCGCGACCACAACAACAGCTCTAGAGCTCGTTTTCATCTACTAAAGCCTGCCTGATTCTCTCCACTCCAGCAATCATAATCGCCCCAATTCAAACCAACGATTCCGATTCATTCGAATAATTCTCGGCAAAACGTTCAATCGCGAGCGCTTTGCCTGTCTCTTCATCGACATCGATGATCGCCCCACGCAATCCCACCACTCCTTTGGCTACAGGAAAACGGCAAGGCAGCGATTCCTTGAAACGTTTTATGATCGGGTCAACCTGACGACCGAGAATCGATTCGGTTGGACCACACATTCCCGCATCACACAAAAAGGCTGTGCCCCCGGGAAAAATCTGCTCATCCGCCGTCTGCACGTGAGTGTGAGTCCCTACTACTGCCGAAACCAATCCGTCCAAACTGCAATTTTTTCACTGGTTGTCTCGGCGTGCATGTCGACAAAAATCACCTTCACCCCATCCTCTTTCCTCATGCGTTTGGCTTCCCGTTCGGCCGCAAGAAAAGGATTTTCCAGCGGTGGCTGAATAAAAGTCCGCCCCTGCACATTTATCACTCCCACTTTGCCTTTGTCGGTATCAAGCAAAACGGATCCCATACCCGGCGTCCCAAGTGGATAGTTGAGCGGACGCAATAATCTTGGTTCGGTATAAATGTATTCGATAATTTCCTGCTGATCCCAAATGTGATCGCCACTGGTAATCACCGCCGCACCGGCACGCAACAGGCCAATACTGATTTTAGGTGTGATGCCACGACCGCCTGCGGAGTTCTCTCCGTTGACAATGATAAAATCGATCTCCCGCTCCTTGCGAATTTTTGGCAAACGAGCACTGACAGCCTTGCGCCCGGGTTCCCCCACCACATCTCCTAAAAATAAAATCCTCAGCATGTTTGTTTGTTTTTGTGTTAAATTGTCGTCCTGTGCTGCTTCCTACTTATCACATGCCACCTCAATCACAAAATTCCAGCTGGGTAATTTTGTGCATCTCTCTTGTAACATCGGCTACTCTTTTGTCCACGCCCCTTTCGCTTGCTGCCCCCGATACGGTCACCGCGAAGCCCGAAGCCGAAACAGCCCCCTCCACCGCTCCACCCAAACCCGCCCTTCTCGCCCGGCTTGGAAAAACCCCTAACTGGAAGCGTCTCGATGCCTATCAGCACACCATTAGCCGCACGGAATTCCAACGCTTGCTACAGCACAACTACCTGCAGAACGACGAAGCCGCCGAAGGCCTGATCGAGATCCTGCCGGACCGCGCCCGCATCATCAAACAATCCAATCAGCCCGAGCTGGGATATTACGATCTCTTTTTCCTTTCTGGCACCACAAAAAAAAACTCACCCCCACTCAAAGTCCCACGCTACTGGACACCTCCGTGGAAACTGCGTTCACCACTGCACAGCTCAAAGCCGCTTGAAGGTCTCCACATAGCCATTGACCCCGGACACATCGGCGGCGAATACGCCCAAATCGAGCAACGCTGGTACCGTATCGGTAAGGACACCATCCCGATCACCGAGGGGGATATGACACTCAAGGTCGCCAAAATCATGGAATCCAAGCTGACCGCCCTCGGCGCGCGGGTCACTCTCATTCGCGATGACAACGAACCTGCCACCAAGCTTCGTGCAGACGAACTCAAGGCTGAAGCGAGAAAATGGCTCAATCGTAAACTCGGCAGTCGCAAACCCTCCAAATCAAAAATCGAAAGCACAGCCAAGCGATTGTTTTATGTCAGCAGTGAAATTCGCAGCCGTTCCGAACAGGTGAATAACAAGCTCAAACCCGATCTCGTCGTCTGTCTGCATTTTAATGCCGAGGCGTGGGGCAATCCACGAAAGCCAAGTTTTGTTGATAAAAACCACAACCATATCCTGATCAATGGTTGTTACAGCAAAGGGGAAATAGAAGAAGACGATGAACGTTTTGAGCTATTACTGAGATTGCTGCAACGCACCTATTATTACGAGCTCACTATGGCCGAGGAAGTTTCCAAAACCATGCGCCGCGGCACTGGACTCCCCCCTTATACCTACACCGGGGACAATGCCAAATCAGTAAACAGCAACCCTTACATCTGGACCCGCAACCTGCTCGCCAACCGCCTCTACCTCTGCCCGGTGATTTTTCTCGAACCTTATGTCATGAACAACAAGGATGTGCACGCTCGGGTTCAAGCCGGTGACTACAAAGGCATTCGTAAGATCGGGAAAACTTACCGTCTCAGTATTTATCGAGAGTACGCCGAATCAGTCACCGCAGGGCTGGTGAATTATTTCAAAAAGCACAAGCAATGAATCGTATTCATATTAACGCATTCGGTAGGGACGACCGGCTCGGTCGTCCGTCGATTGATCTTACGTAATCGTTCGCACCAAACCGGTCACACTTCACAGCTCGGACGTGCGAGCCGCACATCCCTACCAGTCCCTCCCTATTCAAAACTCAAAATTTATTCTAATCGCTGGTTGCGGCTATGTTGGTAGTCAACTTGCCCGGATTCTGGAATCACGCGGCCAGAAATATAGTGCACTTTCCCTGTCCGGCCGGACATCGGAACTGCACTCTTCGAATTTGCTCGGTTGTGATCTCAGCGATCTTGGCGAATTGGCTCAGCTGTCAAAGAACATCGATCGTCCATCCACCATCGTTCATTGCGCCAGTTCAAATCGCGGTGGGCCTGATGCTTACCGGAGCGTCTATCTTCGCGGGGTCGAAAATCTCGTCTCCACCTTTCCCAACAGCCACTTGTTCTTCACCGGTTCCACCAGCGTCTATGCGCAGACCGACGGCTCGCTGGTCACTGAAGAATCCCCCGCTGAACCCGAACGAGAAACCAGCCTGATCCTGCGTGAAGCTGAAGAAATAGTGCTCGCAAATAACGGAACCGTGCTTCGTCTCTCCGGCATCTACGGTCCCG
>JAADHD010000391.1 GCA_013152075.1 Verrucomicrobiota bacterium
TTCCCAACAAGGCAAATCGGGCCTATGGATGTCCGACCTACTCCCCCACCTGTCGAAACATGCTGATGACCTTTGTGTAATCAACAGCATGAACACCGATCTACCGAATCACGCTCCAGCATTCGGTCAGATGCACACCGGTAGCTTCCAATTTGTACGCCCCTCCCTCGGTGCCTGGACGCTTTACGGACTGGGAAGTGAAAATCAAAACCTGCCTGGATTCATTTCTCTGAATCCGCCTGCGGATTTCGGCGGAGCACAAAACTACGGCAGCGCATTTCTTCCATCCATTTGTCAGGGAACAAAAATTGGTGGCGGGCAGCTCCCGGCTCTCTTTGCTGCCCTGAGCGGAAAACAAGAGGAGCCCGGGCCTCCGATGAGAAATATCAAGGGCCAGGTCTCGCCAAAAATCCAACGTGCGCAGATTGATCTGGTTCAGAGGATGAACCGCAACAAACTGAAACAAGAGATTTATCAACCGGAGATCGAAGGCGCAATCGAATCCCTCGAACTAGCCTTCCGCATGCAGGCCGAGGTACCCGAGGTGCTGGATATCCAATCCGAACCGGAGCACGTCAAAAAACTTTACGGAATCGGCAAAAAGGGTGGAGACCGCTTCGCCCGCCAGTGCCTGCTCGCACGACGCCTTGCCGAATCCGGCGTGCGTTTCATTGAAATCACCGCACCGGTGAACTGGGATCACCATTTCATGCTCAGGGACAATTTATCCAAGGCCTGCGCCGCTACCGATCAGGCCATCGGGGGATTACTCGAAGATCTACTGCGCGGCATGCTCAAGGACACCCTTGTCGTCTGGGCCGGAGAATTCGGGCGCACTCCCTACGCGCAAGGAGTCGATGGCCGAGATCACAATAACAAGGGCTACTCCATCTGGATGGCCGGCGGCGGGGTGAAGGCCGGTATGACCTATGGCGAAACGGATGAATTCGGCCACAAAGCGGTGATCGATCCCGTACACATTCACGACTGGCACGCCACCATTCTTCACTTACTGGGAATGGATCACCGACGTCTGACTTTCAACTACGCCGGCCGGGATTTTCGCCTCACCAATGTGGAGGGAGAAGTGGTGAAGGGTATTGTAGGGTGACTGACTGCTAGGTATTTGCTTTTTCACCCTCCCTGCCCTCTTGCTCGCCATAGCCTTAACGAAGGAGGCTTCGCTACCCACGGTCAAGGAGAAGAAAGGGGTCAATACCGAATGACACTGCATTAAGCGACAGCTCCATTTTTTCCTGACCTCCATCGGGCTGCGTATTTTACCGCGGATTCCGCGGATGCACGCGGATAATATGAAAAAAGGAAATGAAATTGAAGTTGGACCTTGAGTCCACAGGGAGCTTGTAAGCTTTGTTGCGATGTGTGGTTGATGAGTATAATTAGAGATTCCCTTGGGGCTGCGTGTTTTGTGTAGGATGAATGATTATGAAAACAGAGTTTAGATTTCAGTTAGCCAAGATTTTAGGGCGATATTTCTTTTGGGCATGGACTGTGTCAGTGTTGTTGCAAACCGCTAGGGCGGAGCCTGCTGTGATGGTCAAAAATGAAAAAGAAGGCGAAATTTATGTGGCTTTACCGAATGGCTACTCGTTTGTTTACAATACAAAAAAGTTTCATGTGGAGAGCATGTGGCAAGGCAGTGCTGAGCAGCGACCTGAGCACGCTCGCAATCTGGCAATCAAGCCTAATCCGTGGCAGCAAAATTTGCGTAGCTTGGAGGGTGAATGGCTGGGCGCTGAGTTGATAGGGGATGAGGTGGTTTTCCGTTATTCGATGTCGGGCAAGGACGGCAGAGTCGAGATCAGTGAGCGCATCTCGATCAATCAACAACGTGTGGTTTTGTCTCTTAGCTTGGTTCATCCTAAACAGGCTTTTGATATGAATTACCGGATGCGGCAGAGTTCGTATCGTCTGGTGGAAACCACCGGTCAGAAAAGAGGGCGGGGCAACGTGCAGTATATCCATCTGGGGCAGACGGATTATCAGATCACGATGTATTTCCAAGAGGGCGGAGATCATTTTCCCGCGGGTTACACGCTTGAGCCGATAACATTGCCAAAATTACCCGAAGGTTATTTGTTCGAGCCTGCCGGCTTGGATTTTGACGCTGATGGCACCTTGTATGTTTCGACTCGGGCGGCAGGGGTGTGGACTTATAAAAAGGGCGTTTGGAAGCAGTTTGCCGATGGCCTGTATGATGCGCTGGGGCTTCGTGTCCGGAAGGACGGAATCTATGTCATGCAGAAGCCAGAGTTAACCCGCTTGGTAGATGAAGACGGTGATGGAGTTGCTGAGCGGTACGAAACGGTATCCTCCAATTTTCGTTTTGCTGGCAGTTACCATGAGTTTGCCTATGGACCTCGTTTTGATTCGCAGGGCAATGCCTATTTTTCCCTGAACCTCTCTGCCGGGGTGGGGCACAAGATTTCGAAGAGTGAGGGCATTCAGATGCTTACGCCTTTGGGCTTCCGTGGGTTTGTGATGAAGCGCTCTGCCAATGGCGAGCTGAGTCCTTACGCACATGGATTTCGTTCTCCGGCGGGGATCGGTATCAATAAAAAAGACGAGCTTTTTATAACGGACAACCAAGGCGACTGGGTGCCGTCATCATATTTGATTCATGTCCGACCGGGTGGTTTCCATGGTCACCCAGCTTCGCTGTTAGATACTCCCAAATACGGAGGCGGCGAAACTTTGAACAGCAAGACGGTTTATGACATTCCTAAAAAGGTGCCGGAAATAAAGGAGTCCGATTTTCGCCCGCTACGACTTCCTCCAACTGTATGGTTGCCGCATGAGGAATACGCTAATTCTCCGGGTAATCCAGAGTTTTGTGAAACGAGTAAATTTGGTCCTTTTGAAGGGCAGGTGTTCATCGCGGAACTGACCAAGGAATCGATCCTCCGGGTGCAGTTGCAACGTGTCGAGGGAGCTTATCAGGGGACGGTGTTTCCCTTTTTAAGACCTTTGCCCAGCGGCGGCTTTCGATTGCGATTTTCTCCAGATGGTGAGCTTTACGTGGGACAGTTGTCGCGGGGGTGGGGGAATGGAAAGACAGGGTTGCACAAGTTAAGTTGGGATGGAGAAACCATGCCTTTCGAGATGAAATCAGTCACTCTGACCACTAAAGGTTTTGATATCCGCATGACCTTGCCTTTAGCGCCTGGAGCCAAGCTGAAACCCAGCCAAGTTTTGATGAATTCATTTCGTTACAACTATTGGAAGCTGTATGGCTCTGAGCGCATTGATAAAACCATCATAGAACCGGACAGCATTCGTCTGTCAGAGGATCGCCAGACGATCCATTTGTCACTGCCGCTGAAGGCAGGTTTTTTATATGCGATTGAGTTGGTGGATGTGGTCGCGGAGAATGGGGTAAAGCTAGTGAACCGAACTTGTTGTTACACTTTGAACCAACTGGTAAAGGAGGAAAAGAAATGATTAGAACCATGATAAGTAGCGTTGTTTTTTTGTTGCTGGCTCAGGTAGCGAGTGCGGTGGATTTAAAT
>JAADHD010000052.1 GCA_013152075.1 Verrucomicrobiota bacterium
GTCGACTACTTACAAAAAGATCCGCAAATCGCAGCTGAACGTATCTACCTGGTGGGCGCCAGCTTCGGTGCCATGATGGGAAGCATCGCCGCCGCCCAGGAACCGCGAATCGCTGCTACTGCGTTGATTTATGGAGGAGGAAACTACAGACATTTCCGTGACAGCCAAATCATCCGGGAAGAACTGGGATCCTGGACCTCCACCGCTGCCCTCGCCGCCGCATTCATTATGGCTCCAGCGGACCCTGTGTTATACGTCGGCAAACTCACCCCACGGCCGCTGCTGATTCAAAATGGAAAACGAGATTCCATCATCCCCAAGGCAGCGGCTGAAGCCTTGATTCAGGCTGCCGGAGATCAGGCAAAAGTGATCTGGTATGACTCCGATCACGTCGGCATCGATAAAAAACACGTCGAAGTCGTGCTCAATGATGTGCTGTCATGGCTCGATAAGGTGGATAAATAAAAACTTGGAATGACATTACAACGATGTTCCAACATCGTTGTATATTAATACTATCTGACCCCCATCGCTAATCTACTCCCAGTTCGTGATCCATTTTGAACGAGCTTCGATTTTATCTGACCCTGAATCAGATCCGCCCAGAGACCACAAATCGTAGGTGGGATTGCGTGTTGTTCTCCTTTTTAGGTCAGCATCCTCACAGCGGTAACGTATTAGTTCACCATAGAGATCAATAAGGGCAAATCGACCTTCAATTTTCCTTACGCGCTGTTGACTTAGCCCTTTTGCAGTATCCCAATCAATCCCTTCAACATATATCTTCGTCCCAACTGAAGCAGGGTCCACTTTCCCATTTCCGTCAGAATCCCCCGATAAATACTTATAGAGAACAAAAGCCCCTTCGATTTCATTCCCGGAATTTATCGGGTAAGCACCACTGTCCAATTTGTATGCGGAAAGCCCTGCTTCCAATTCGATTACGGCCAATTTCGTCTGCGTTCTTAAGATGGGTCCGATAGGGTGCCCACGACCACCAAAAACTATGATGGTAAAAACCGCGATCATAATAAGCGTAGCCACCCACTTAAACCACCCGCCCCCACTACTCTTCTTTCGTTCTAAATCCCCAGTTTCCATCCTCCTCATTGTCTTACCCTTCGAGCGTAGCCGACTCGAAATTCAAAGTCACGACGAATAAGCGGAAATGACAAGCTCGGTCCTTCAAACGGTTTTCCAACTTCCGGGTTCACAGCTTTGGTGCATCACTTTCTCGCTCAGGAGCGTTTACCTCCAGGCACTCGAATTGTATTCATCCGTAAATCCCGCAATACCCGCAACTCGCCCCAATCTGCTTCGCGCATTTTACGACCACCGCTGTTGCGACGGCTCCCGAAGTGTTCGCGTTTGTTCTCAAAAAATTCATCCACGTAGCGTTGTCCTCCCAACACCGCTCCATCCGTGAAGTATCTCACCCGGCAGCGCAAAGCCGCCGCCAGTGGCAACTTCCCGCCCGAAGCCCACACCTCTTCGATTTTCTCCTGCGTAAATCCTCCCTTCCTGCGATTCGTTCCATCCACCGTTACTCCTCCCAACCTTTCTTCACCGGCTCCATACAGTAAACATCTGTATTCCGCCACCACCTTCCTCCACGCCACCCGCTGTTTGCCCATCACGGCAAAGGTCAACACCTGACGCGCCCCCTTCACTCCCGCGACCGCCGCCGCGTAACTGCACCAACGGTAATCCACCGGATCCTTCACCAGTCCCGCTCGCACGGGATTCAGATCAATATACGCCGCCACCGTTCTCACCGCATCTCCACTCTCCAGCAACACACTCTTAAACCGCCCTTCCCACAAAGCCCCACAACGTTCGTGAGCGTTGTTATAAGCCAAGGTCATCTTCATCTTTAGTTCCTTCATGAACATCGACAAATCAAACATCCGCCCCTTCACCCGCTCCACGATTTCACTGATCCCCTCAGAGTGCCCATTCTCCCGATACATCGCCACCTCACCCAGCAACTGGTGCGTGCTCCACTCCGAACGCAGCACTCTCAGCCGCTTAATATAATCCTCATCCTTCCAGCCCTTCATCGCCCCCTCTTTATCCGGCACCTCAAGCAACAGATGGAAATGATTCCCCATAAAACACCAAGCCAATGCCCGCAGGCCACTAAACTTCAGTTGTTTGAGCATAATAATGCGAAAGACTTCCTTATCCTCATCCCCAAAGAGCAATTCCCTACCCGCCACCCGACTCACCACATGGTAATAGTTCGTCTCCCCCTCCGGCCCCAGTAAGAACTCGCGCGTTTTTCTCATATACTAACTGTAGTATTCCTACATACTAAGCACAACAATAAAATCTACTTGGGGCCTGCCCCCTAATCCTCTGTTGCGGCAAAATGAAGGCGTCGATAATGAGGCTGAGCTCGCACGAAAGGAAAAGCGCAAAACACAATCGATAGAAAATGGGGGGAACTTTATCACGACAGCTCTCCAGCGCTTCACCGTGAGGTCGGTTAAATTTATTCGATGGTTGAGGAACTTCGTCTATCGCGAGGTTCCCTGGGAGCAAGCTTTGGCCAGATTAAGGCAAATCTATGCCGTTTTCTACACCGTTCACTCTGCGTAGTATTTCTACGTATCAGAAACAGGAAGACGTTGCATTTTTACTCCTTATTTGAACGTCCATAATTGCAATTCGAGCAAAGGGTTCTGAGATTAGCTTCAATGGTTTCGCCGCCATGACTCCAAGGAATTACATGGTCAATATGTAACTCACATTTTTGATTCGTTGCTGGAGAGGCCCCGCACAGAACACATTTAAAATCATCNCTTCAATACTCGAAATCTTTGCCTAAGATTTGCAATCCTATTGGTTCGTTTCTTGGGTTTCCTCTTTATTTCTACACCAACTGACGGCGGACTAGATGTCTCATCATTTTTCTTAACAGGGCTTTCCTTTATTACCTTCGATCCCACCTGTTCCAATTCCCCTTTTGAATTGACGTATTTAATAAACTTTTCGAGAGCGGCTTTCCAAGAGCCGAATTTCCACTCATATGAAGAAATATGTAACTTAGATAGAGGAGCTTCCATTTCGCGATACTTAGGCTGACGCCCGATCTCTTTCCATACCTCCAATATGTTCTCAAAATATTCTACCTCAGATGTATTGTATGCCCTGCCAACCTTTAGCCCCGAAGCTACCTTTGCTTTGTTCCAACCCCCAAATCTTTTACAAATAGTGGCTGAACCATACTTTCCAAACTTGTCGTAGTCGGCAATCGTGATTGCTTTTTTGCCAAGTTCTTCCGCAACACTTAACATATCTGCAAATAGACGAGGTTCAGGAATGCATGTTTCCGATAAATCGCCTCCCCAAGACCGCTTGCTTTGTTCAATCCCTGCTTGTTTGAGCGCATCTAACCATGAACCAAATCGCTTCTTTTGTGTTTGATAAGAAAACTTACCATTTTTGTCATACTCCCTTTGAGTGAGACTGCTTTTTTGAAGCTTGCTTGCAACTTCTTGCAAGTCATCAATCAACTCAGTATTTGAAAATTGCTTATTAGGCTCTGTAAGTTCAAATTTCATTGGTTTCATGAACCCCCGCCATCTTCTCGATATTCTTACCGCTCTTAGCTCAGATAGTTCGTTTGAAGTCTAATACGAAAAACAGAGTTATTGGACAAGAAATTTCAAGCTGTCACGTTTTTTTAATACGTTGATTACGTTAGCTCACCTGCATTTCCACTCGGATCAACCATACTCACAGGATTCGCATGCGCATATAAATACTTATGCAACGTAGCTGGATCATTGTTATTCCCGCTATAAGTATCCAAACTCCAAAATCTCCCCGTCTCCACATCCAAATATTTCGCCCTCAGATAATAAAGTCCCAGATCATTATCGAACCTCTCCCCAGCGAATTGATAAGGGTTAGCAACCGTTACAGTATTCTCATTCAGCAATCCGTAAGCATCGTAGTGGTAATTGCCTAAGATTGTCCCGACGGCATCTGTCAGCCCTCGCACGCTCCCCAATCCATCGTAGGAATAGAAGCTCATTACTAATGCCCAGATCAGCACGCACGTCATAACCGCACTTCTTGCCGCTTGAATTACTACAGGTAGCCCATGAAACACTTACCAAAACCCTG